>NZ_JAHBDN010000102.1:0-15748 GCF_019956445.1 Pseudomonas sp. BF-R-19 | reverse complement strand
CTATGCGGACTGACACACCGCCTTCGCGAGCAAGCCCGCTCCCACATTTGTTTTGCGTGGACTTAAGGTCGCCGTTGCCGCACCAGATGCTTGAACCCTTCAAACATCAATACCAGCACCGCCATCCAGATCGGGATGTAGGTCAACCATTCGCCGGCCTTGATGCTTTCTCCCAGCAGCAACGCCACGCCCAGCAGCAACACCGGTTCGACGTAGCTCAACAAGCCGAACAGGCTGAACGGCAGCAGGCGACTGGCAATGATGTAGATCACCAGTGCCGATGCGCTGATCACGCCGAGCATCGGGATCAACAGCGACAACCATGGATGCTGGTCAAACACACCGAAACCTTGCGCGCCGCTCTGCACGAACCAGAAGGCCACCGGCAGCGTCAATGCCATATCCAGCCATAACCCGCCGAGGTTGTCCGCCGCCAGCCGTTTGCGCAGGATGAAGTAGGTTGGATAACCAATGCAGACCAGCAAGGTCGCCCAGGAAAAACCACCGACCTGATACACCTCGTTGATCACGCCCAGGCAGGCGAACACCACGGCGATTTTTTGCAGATAGGAAAGGCGTTCGCCGTAGGCCAGGCGACCGGTCAAGACCATGGTCAGCGGTAACAGGAAATAGCCGAGTGAAACGTCGAGGCTATAGCCGTTCAGCGGTGCCCACATGAACAGCCACAATTGCACGCCGAGCAGGGCAGAGGAGGCGATCAGCGCGCCCGCAAGTTTCGGATTGGCCATGGCGCGCCGAACAATCTCCAGCACGCGCTTCCACTCCCCGGACACCACCATGAACACGGTCATGCACGGGACGGTCAGCAGCATGCGCCAACCGAAGATTTCCACGCCGCTCAAGGGGGAGAGCAGCGACGTGTAGTAATACATGACGGCAAACAGCACCGAGGCTGAAACCGATAGAGCGATACCTTTAGACAAGCTGTCCTCGCGTGATTTTGAGAGTGAAACGGGCGCAGAGAATACGTGGTTTTCCAGACGAATATTGACCGATCAATCAACACGGACCCTGTGGGAGCGGGCTTGCTCGCGAAAGCGATTTTCCAGCCAACATCAACGTTGAATGTTAAGCCGCCTTCGCGAGCAAGCCCGCTCCCACATTGGTTTTCTATTTCTTCAGTTATTGCGCGGTGTACGCCCCGCCACAAAATGGCTCACATCATTGAACCCCGGTGTCGACGCATGTCCCGGTGTCACCAGCGAATCGATGAACGCCTCATCCTCGGCCGTGATCTTCACCGCCTGCGCCTTAGTGTAGGCGTCCCACTGCGCTTCGGTACGCGGCCCGACAATGGCCGAGGTAACGGCGCTGTTGTTCAACACCCAGGCAATCGCGAACTCGACGATGCCCACACCGCGTTCCTGGGTGTATCGCTGGATTTGCTGGGCGATGCGCAGGGACTCGACGCGCCATTCGGTTTCCAGGATGCGTTTGTCCTGGCGTCCGGCACGGCTGTTGGCGTCGGGTTGCACATCCGGCGCGTATTTGCCGCTGAGCACCCCGCGCGCCAGCGGGCTGTAGGGCACCACGCCCAGACCGTAGTTTTGCGCCGCGGTGATCTGCTCGCTTTCAGCCTGGCGGTTGACGATGTTGTACAGCGGCTGGCTGATCACCGGCCGGTCAACGCCAAGCTTGTCGGCCACGCGGATGACTTCGGCGATGCGCCAGCCACGGTAGTTGGACAGACCCCAATAGCGGATTTTGCCCTGGCGGATCAAGTCGCCGATGGCTGATACCGTGACCTCCAGCGGCGTATTGTGGTCTTCGCGGTGCAGGTAATAGATGTCGAGGTAGTCGGTGCCCAGGCGCGTCAGGCTGGCATCGATGCCGTTGAACAGATGCTTGCGGCTCAGGCCGCTGCGGTTGGGCACGCCGTCCACGGGACCGAAGCCGACCTTGGTGGCCAGCACCCATTCATGGCGGCGGCTGGCGATGGCCTCGCCGACGATTTCCTCGGAACGGCCGTTGGTGTAGACGTCGGCGGTGTCGATGAAATTGATGCTCTGGTCCCAGGCCTTGTCGATGATTCGCAGGGAATCTTCGGCGCTGGTCTGTTCGCCGAACATCATGGTGCCCAGGGTCAGGGTGGACACCTGCAGACCCGAATGACCCAGCGTGCGGTAGCTCATGAGCAAATCCTTTTACCAGTGGGAAAGGCTCAATCAGATACCAGAACAGTCGCATGGATCAAACAGAAATATCGAACACCGCAGATCAAACTGTGGGAGCGAGCTTGCTCGCGATGGCGGAATGTCAGTCAACGTAAATGTCGTCTGATACACCGCCTTCGCGAGCAAGCCCGCTCCCACAGGGGGATTTGCGCTGCTTAGGCGCGCAAGGTACGGGTCATGCGCAACGCCAGCAAACTGCCGCAGACAATCACGCCCGCCAGCAGATACAGCGCCGCATCGGTCGAGCCGGTGCTGTCCTTGACCCAACCCACCAGGTACGGGCTGAGGAAGCCGGCCATCTGTCCCATCGAGTTGATCAGCGCCAGGCCGCCAGCCGCGGCACCCGCACTGAGCAGGGCGGTCGGCACTGGCCAGAACATCGGCAGGCCGGTGAGGGCGCCCATGGTGGCGATGGTCAGGCCGAGAATCGCGATGGCCGGGTTGGCGGCGAAGTTCACCGCAATCAGCAGCCCCAGCGCGCCCATCAGCATCGGCACCACCAAATGCCAGCGACGTTCCTGGCGCAGGTCCGCCGAACGGCCGACCATCAGCATGAACACCGCAGCCAGCAGGTACGGAATCGCACTGAGCCAGCCGATCACCAGGTTATCGCTGAAGCCCAGGTTCTTGATGATCGATGGCAGCCAGAAGTTGATCGCATAGACGCCACTCTGGATGCAGAAGTAGATCAGGCCGAAAGCCCAGATCGCCGGGTTCTTGAACACCGCCAGCAGCGAATCGGTCGTGGTTTTCGGCTTGTTCGCCAGATCTTCGGCGTGGTCGGCTTCCAGCACCGAGCGCTCGAAGGGGGTCAGCCACTTGGCGTTGGCGTAGCTGTCGCTGAGCAGGAAATAAGCCAGCGCACCGAGGATGACGGTGGGAATGCCTTGCAGCAGGAACATCCACTGCCAGCCGGCGAGACCGCCTTGCCCTGCGGCGAAGTGGTTGAGAATCCAGCCGGAGAACGGACTGCCGAGCAGGCCGGAGACCGGGATCGCCGACATGAACAGCGCCATGATGCGGCCACGGCGGAAGGTCGGGAACCACTGCGAGAGGTACAACACAACGCCCGGGAAGAACCCGGCTTCGGCCGCGCCGGTGAACAGGCGCAGGGTATAGAACTCGGTCGGCGTGGTGACGAACAGCAGACAGGTCGACAGCGTGCCCCAGGTGATCATCATCAGCGCGATCCAGCGCCGTGGACCGAATCTGGTCAGGGCCAGGTTGCTTGGCACGCCGCACAGTACGTAGCCGATAAAGAAAATGCCGGCGCCGAGGCCGTACACGGTTTCGCTGAATTTCAGCGCGTCGAGCATCTGCAGTTTGGCAAACCCAACGTTTACCCGGTCGAGGTAGTTGAACAGGTAGCAGATGAAAATGAAGGGGATCAAGCGCAGGGTAATGCGCTTGTAGACGGCGTTTTTGTCGTCAGCGATGGCGTCGGACGCTACGGCGCTCTGTGTCATGGCGGCTCTCTCTTTATTATGATTTTTTGCGATGCAAAGGGTAACGTTGATCGCCCAGAGAGTCTCGACCACCCTCAGGGTGGCTGTCTTTGTGCCTGAGCACAGGGTTTGCAACCAAGGCCTGTGCGGGTGAACAACCCGTTCCATCACTGTCTTCAAGGATCACTTGCATGTTCGAACTCGATCACGACCTGGCCCAGGACATCGTCGACCGGGCGATGGCTATCCTGCCGTACAACGTCAACGTCATGGACAGCCAGGGCTTGATCCTGGGCAGCGGCGAGCCGGAGCGGGTCAACACCCGGCATGAAGGCGCGCAACTGGTCCTGGCCAATGGCCGGGTAGTGGAGATCGATGCGCAGACGGCGATTCATCTCAAGGGCGTGCAGCCGGGCATCAACCTGCCGCTGATGCTCGACCAGCGCCTGATTGGCGTACTGGGCATCACCGGCGAACCCGAGCAACTGCGCACTTACGCCGAACTGGTGCGCATGACCGCCGAAATGCTGGTGGGCCAGCGCAACCAGCAGGCCGAACAGCAATGGCGGCGCCAGCGCTGCGATGATCTGCTGGCGTTGTTGCTCAGCGAAGCCGGAGATTCTCCGCGACTGGTCGATGAAGCGGCGCAGCTGGGCCTCAAACCACAGATGACCCGGATGCCGTACCTGTTCGAACTGGGCCTGGAACACGCGCCAGGGCAAACCGTCGAAGCACTCAGCGCCTGGTTGACCACCCGTCATCCCGACAGTTGGTGCGTGAGCTCGGCCAAGACCTCGTTGCTCTGGTGCCGGCCGGCGAGCCAGACGGTCGAGAACGAGCGCTTGCTGGACAAACTCGACGGCCTGGGCTGGAACATCCTGCGCATTGCCGTGGGTGGGCAGGCCGATGGACTTTCGGGCTTGCGTCGCTGCTATCGCCGGGTCGGTGACTTGCTGGCCTACGGGCGCGAGGTGTTGCCGCGCTCCCGATTGCTGACGCTGAACCGCTATCGGCTACCGGTGATGCTCTGGCGCCACCGCAACGACGACGCCCTCGACGAATTGCTCAATCCGCTGCGCAAGGTCATTGCCAAGGACAACAACGGCCAGTTGCTGGCAACCCTGCGCAGCTGGTGCGAACACGACGGCCAGAGCCAGGCCTGCGCCGATGCGTTGGGCATCCATCGCAACAGCCTGCGCTACCGGATGGAGCGGATTGCCGAACTGAGCGGGGTTGATCCGTTGCGACTGGACGGCATGCTGGCATTGTATTTGGGCGTGCAACTGCTGCCCCAGACAGACGCGAACCCATGAACCATACACATTCCTTGTGGGAGCGGGCTTGCTCGCGAAGGCGGAGTATCAGCAACATCAATGTTGTTTGACCCACCGCTTTCGCGAGCAAGCCCGCTCCCACAGTTATTTGTGGTGGTGCACAGATTTGTGGACGATGCCGCTCCCGCCGGCTTTGTGGAAATGAACAATAATCCTCAACACCGCTTGTGCAGCGGACCGGCGTTATTGTTCATGGCGGCTGGCAGCATGTGGGCATTGGAACTGGAGAATTCCCATGAAAATCGTGATCGCCCCCGACTCGTTCAAGGACAGCCTCAGCGCTCAAGGCGTGGCCGATGCCATTGCATTGGGATTGGCGCAGGTCTGGCCCGATGCCCAACTGATCAAATGCCCGATGGCCGACGGCGGGGAGGGGACGGTCGAGTCGATCCTGGCCGCGCGCGAAGGCCAGCAGCGCCGCAGCCTGGTTCGCGGGCCGCTGGGGGCCACGGTGGAAGCCGCCTGGGGCTGGTTGCCGCAGAGCCACACCGCGATCATCGAAATGGCCGAGGCCAGCGGTTTGCAATTGGTCCCGGTGGCGCAACGGGATGCGTGCATCAGCAGCACCTTCGGTACCGGGCAATTGATCCGCGCCGCGCTGGATGCCGGTGCGCAACGGGTGATCCTGGCGATTGGCGGCAGTGCGACCAATGACGGCGGTGCCGGTGCCATGCAGGCCTTGGGCGTGAAATTGCTCGACGCCCAGGGGCAGACGCTGTCACCGGGCGGCCTCGCCCTTGCGCAGTTGGCCCGCGTCGATCTGAGCGAGATTGATCCGCGTCTGGCCCAGGTGCGCTTCGACATCGCCGCCGACGTCAACAACCCGCTGTGCGGCCCCCACGGCGCCTCGGCGATCTTCGGCCCGCAAAAAGGCGCCTCGCCCGTGCAGGTCGAACAACTGGACCGTGCCCTGGGGCACTTTGCCGACCATTGCGCGACTGTCTTGAACAATGACGTGCGCGACGAACCGGGCAGTGGCGCGGCGGGTGGCCTGGGGTTTGCCGCCAAGGCGTTCCTCGGTGCGCAATTCAAGGCCGGGGTCGAGGTGGTTGCCGAACTAGTGGGCCTGGCCGACGCCGTTGCAGGGGCCGATCTGGTGATTACCGGTGAAGGGCGTTTCGATGCGCAAACCCTGCGCGGCAAGACGCCGTTTGGTGTGGCGCGGGTCGCCCGGGAACACGGCGTGCCGGTCATCGTCATCGCCGGCACCCTGGGCGACGGTTATCAGGCGCTTTATGAGCATGGTGTCGACGCTGCGTTTGCCCTGGCAAGCGGGCCGATGACCCTGGACCAGGCCTGTGCCGAGGCGCCGCGCTTGCTACGTGAGCGGGCGACCGATATCGCTCGTGTCTGGCGGATGGCCGTTCGCTGCGGCTGAGGTTTTTTCATAAAAGCCCCGATGGCCGTTTTGGCGGTGGATTTGAACGCCATGGTGGCGCACTTCGTGATTTGAGATAGGGTTGTGGCTGGGAGCACCCGCGCGACAGGAGACCGACATGCGCTATTCAGCCTTGACCCAACGAATCGCCGGTGACGGAGCGGCGGCCTGGCAGATTCACGATCGAGCGCTGCAATTGCGCGAACAGGGCGTCGACGTCCTGCTGCTGTCAATTGGCGATCCCGATTTCGATACGCCGCAACCCATCGTCCAGGCCGCCATCGCCAGCCTGTTGGCCGGTGATACGCACTATCCTGAAGTGCGCGGCAGTCGAGGGCTGCGCGACAGCATCGCCCGCCGGCACCGGCAACGCAGTGGCCAGGTGGTGGATGACGAGCATGTGATCGTCTTTCCGGGTGCGCAGTGCGCGGTGTATTCGGTGGCGCAATGCCTGCTCGATCCGGGCGATGAAGTGATAGTCGCCGAGCCGATGTATGTGACGTATGAGGGCGTGATCGGCGCTTGCGCGGCCACAGTGGTCCCGGTGCCCGTGTGCCCGCAGAACGGGTTTCGCGTTGACCCGGCGGATGTCGCGGCACGGATCACGGCAAAAACACGCGCCATCTTGCTCAACAGTCCGAACAATCCATCCGGCGCCAGTCTGTCGTTGCCGATCTGGCAGGAGCTGGCGGCGCTGTGCATTCGCCACGATTTGTGGCTGATCAGCGATGAGGTCTACAGCGATCTGCTGTACGAGGGTGAGCACATCAGCCCGGCGAGTCTGCCGGGCATGGCCGAACGTACGGCGACGATCAACAGCCTGTCCAAGTCCCATGCCATGAGCGGTTGGCGGGTGGGTTGGGTGATCGGGCCCAAACCCATGGCCGGGCACCTGGTCAATTTGTCGCTGAGCATGTTGTTCGGCATTCCGGATTTCGTGCAGAACGCTGCGCAGTTGGCGCTGGACCGGGACCTGCCGGAAGTGGCCTCGATGCGCGAAGAGTATCGCCAGCGCCGAGACCTGGTGTGTGCAAGTCTGGGCCAGTGTCCGGGCCTCAGGCCGATTCGCCCGGATGGCGGGATGTTCGTGATGGTCGATGTAGGGCAGACCGGTTTGTCGGCCCAGCGCTTCGCCGAACGACTGCTGGAAGACTATGGCGTGTCGGTACTGGCCGGTGAAGCCTTCGGGCCGAGTGCGGCAGGGCATATCCGCATCGGGTTGGTGGTGGATCAGATGAAGCTGGCTGATGCATGCCAGCGGATTGCCTTGTGTGCGACGGACTTGCTGGAGGTGCGGCGGGCCTGAGGTCGTTGTGTTGCATATCGTCGGAACGCCGCCCGGAGCAAGCTCGCTCCTACAGGAGTACGCACTCCAATGTGGGAGCGAGCCTGCTCGCGAAAGCTATCTGTAAAACATCTAATCCCTCAAGCCCTCCACGCTTGAGCGTTGACTAAATTGGCCGGCCGTTCACCCGCCAGCGCCGCCAACAGGTTGTCCACCGCGCATCTGGCCATGGCCTCCCGAGTTTCATGGGTGGCCGAGCCGATGTGCGGTGTTGCCACCACGTTGTTCAACTGCAACAACGGCGAGTCCTGATTCAACGGTTCGCGTTCGAATACATCCAGCCCCGCCGCGCGAATCTGGCCCGCACGCAAGGCTTCGATCAGTGCTGCTTCGTCCACTACCTTGCCCCGTGAAATATTGATGAAGATGGTCTCGGGACGCATCAGGGCGAACTGTTCTGCGCCGATCAGCCCTTCGGTTTCAGTGGTCAGCGGCAACGTCAGGCAAACGAAATCGGCCTGTTGCAACAGCTCCGGCAGGCTTCGATAGTGCGCATTGAACCGCTGTTCCACCGCCGGTTTCGGTGACTGGCTGTGATAAATCACCGGCATGCCAAACCCGAAATGCCCGCGCTGCGCGAGGGCCTCACCAATGCGGCCCATGCCAATGATGCCCAGGGTTTTACCGTGCACGTCGCTGCCGAAATGCGTGGGGCCGATGTTGCGGGTCCAATTGCCTTCGCGAATCATGTTTGCCAATTCCACCACGCGCCGGGCCGTTGCCAGGATCAGCGCGAAACCGGTGTCGGCGGTGGTTTCGGTCAATACATCCGGCGTGTTGCTGAGCAGGATGCGCCGCTCGGTCAGGTAGTCGATGTCGTAGTTATCGACTCCCACCGAGACGCTGGCAATGGCTTGAAGGTTGGGTGCCAGATCGAGCAGTTCCGCATTCAGCTTCAGGCTGGCACCCAGCAAACCTTGGGCGCGGGGCAGGGCATCGCGCAGTTTGGCCAGGCCCTGGGCATCAAGGTTTTCGATCAGCGTCACTTCGGTCTGCTCGTGCAGACGAGCCATCAGCAGCGGCGAGAGTTTCTTGTACAGGACGACCTGCTTTTTCATCTTTGAGATCTCAACTTCAATTCAGGAATGTGCCGTGGCAGTGCGCGTTACTGTGGCCATGGGCCGCTCCCGATCGCTGGCGCCGGGCTTGAGGCAAATGGTCAGCAATACCGAGAACATCAGTGCGCCGCTCATCAACAGGTACGAGGCGCCGGGCGAGCCGGTGGAGCTGTTCAGGTAACCGACCAGATAGGAACCGCCAAAGGAACCGAGGGCGCCCATGCTGTTGATCAGCGCCATGGCGCCGCCCGCGACATTGGCCGGGAGGATCTCCGGAATGATTGCGAAGAACGGTCCGTAAGGCGCGTACATGCAGGCGCCGGCAATCACCAGCAGGGTGTAGGACCACCAGAAGTGTTCGGCACCCAAGGCGTAGGAACCATAGAAGGCAATCGAGGCAATCAGCAGAGGCGGCCAGACGAAACGTTTACGTTTTTGCAACTTGTCCGAACCCCAGGACACCAGCAGCATGCCGATCACCGCCGCCAGGTACGGCAGCGCCGACAGCCAGCCGGCCTGGACCATGTCCATCTGCGCGCCGGCCTTGAGGATCGACGGCAGCCACAACACGAAGCCGTACACGCCAATGCTCCAGCAGAAAAACTGCAGGGCCAGGATGATCACTTTGGGTGAGCGGAACGCTTCGGCGTAGTTCTTCACGGCCTTGATGCCGACCTGTTCGGCGGCCAGTGCGCTTTCCAGGTCCTGTTTTTCCTGATCGTTGAGCCACTTGGCTTGTGATGGACGATCATCGGCCAGACGCCACCAGATGAATGCCCACAACACCGCTGGCAAGCCTTCGACGATGAACATCCAGCGCCAGCTGTAATGCTGCACCAGATAGCCCGAGACCACCGACATCCACAGCATGGTCACCGGGTTGCCGAGGATCAGGAAGGTGTTGGCCCGCGAGCGTTCGGCGCGGGTGAACCAGTGGCACAGGTAGATCAGCATCGCCGGCATCACTGCGGCTTCGACCACGCCGAGCATGAAGCGGATGACGATCAGCCAGTAGGCATTGGAGACAATCCCGGTCAACGTCGCCAGGCTGCCCCAGAGGATCAGACTGACGAAAATCAGCTTCTTCACACTGTGTTTCTGCGCGTAGATCGCGCCGGGTACCTGGAAGAAAAAGTAGCCGAGGAAGAACAGCGCGCCGAGCATCGACGACAGGCCTGGCGTGATCATCAGGTCCGCCGCCATGCCGGACGCGGCGGCGAACCCATAGTTGGCGCGATCCAGATACGCCAGGCTATAGGTGATGAACACGATGGGCATGATGTACCACCAGCGGCGGGTGGCGAGCGTTGCGGTTTTCATAGTGGTGCTCCTGAGCTTGTTGTTTTTGTCGCAGCAGGTAACGGTTTAAATCTTCAGTGACTGCACGGGCCTCTTCGCGAGCAAGCCCGCTCCCACAAGGGATCTAGGTTCGACACATATCCCCTGTGGGAGCGAGCTTGCTCGCGATGGCAGCCTCAAATTCGCTGACCATTTCGGATCGGGTCGGCAACCCCTCCATATCCCCCCGGCTCTGCACCGCCCGGCTGCCAATCCAGTTGGCGCGTTTCACGGCCTCGATAACGCTTTGGTTTTCCAACAGCGCGCTGATCATGCCGACGGCAAAACCATCGCCGGCACCCACCGTATCGACCACCGTTGCCACCGGTACGCCAGCCACGAAACCTTGATCAAGCTGTGTACGGTAGTAAGCCCCGTGTGGGCCAAGCTTGATCGCCACGGCTTCGGCGCCCTGGTCGAGGTAAAAGGCGGCGATGTCGGCCGGGTCTTCGAACCCGGTCAACAAGCGACCTTCGCTCAACCCCGGCAGGACCCAATGGGCGAGGGCGGCGAGGCGGTTGATCTCGGTGATCATTTGTCGTTCGCTGGCCCACAGGCTCGGGCGCAGGTTTGGGTCGAAGGACACACCGCGCCCGGCCTCGCGCATGCGGGTCATCAACTCGAACGACATCTGCCGCGCCGACTCCGACAGCGCCGGGGGAATGCCGGTGGCGTGCAGGTGTCGAGCCTTGAGCAATTCGGGCACGATCGAGTGCGGCGACAGGTGGCTGGCCGCCGAACCACGGCGGAAGTACTCGACCACCGGATCGCTGCCATCGTCGGTGCGGGACTTGAGTTGAAAACCGGTCGGGTGGGCAGTGTCGATGTCGACGTGGCGGCAATCCAGGCCTTGTTTTTCCAGGGTGTCGACCACGAACCGGCCCAACGAATCGGCACCGACACGGCTCAGCCATGCCACGTTGAAGCCCAGTCGGGAAAGGCCAATGGCGACGTTGCTGTCAGCCCCGGCAATGCGTTTGTGGAAAGCGCCGACGCTGGCCAGGTCACCCGCTTGTTCGGCGACGAACATCGCCATGGTCTCGCCGAAGGACAGAATATCGATCTCAGACATGAGCACTCTCCAGCTGCGATTGGCCGAGGTGGGCGAGGGCCGCGACGTGCTCGGTGGTCAGTTGCACCAGGTCATCGCCTTGCAGCGGATACTCCGCGGCTCGCATAACGCCGTGGGCCATGTGCCGCAGCAGGTGTTCCCACTGTTGAAAATCGCTGGCAGCGGGTGGGATGGCCACCAGTTTGCCGTCGGCTCGGCGGGTCACCGCTTTGCAGTGCACATAACCGACGTGACGCCCGAGCAAGCGCGCGGCGCTGGCGGCGGACTGGTCTTGCCAGTGCCAATTGCCGATATCGAAGGTCATCTTGATCGGCAGCGTGTGCTGCTCGACTTCCGCGAAAAAACGCTGGAAGGGTTCAATGCGGCCGCCGTGCAGGGTCTGGTCGTTTTCCACCAGCAACTGCACGGCGTTTTCGCCCAGCACACGGGCGAGGGTTTGCAGATCGCTGTTGTCGGTGAAATAGCCCAGCGACACCTTCAGCCATTTGGCGCCGAACGCCTGCGCGCGTTGCAGGGCCGTGATCAGTTCGGGATTGGGTTTGGATTGCCCGGCCAGCCATAGCTCCATGGGCGACGAATACACGCTCTGCAGGCCTTCTGCTTGAGTGGCATCGGCCAGTTGAGCGGGGTCCTCGATGGTCAGCAGCTCTTCGCGCCACTCAATGCGCGTGGCGCCGGCGGCGGCGAGAATCTCGATGAAGCTGCCTTGGCCGCGTTGACGCACAAAGTCGGCGCCGTAGCTGGAAAGGCTGATGGAAACGGCTGGTTTGTTCATTGTTTTTCTACCTCTGAAACCGGTTTCATTTTTGTTCAAAAAAATATCAGGGAGTGGTGTGTTGTTCTTTCGGGCCTCTTCGCGGGCAAGTCGGATCGCCGCACCGCCGCTCCCACAGTGATTGGTGTTGAACGCACATCTTGTGTAGGGCACCAATCCCCTGTGGGAGCGGGCTTGCCCGCGAAGAGGCCGGAACATTCACCGAGAAGCTCCAAGGGTCGACCCCCGCACAACCAGCCGCGCCGAAAAATCCAGCGTCCGCACCGCCCCGTCATCCCCGCGCAACCGCTTGAGCAGGCACTCAAACGCACTGGCACCCATCTCGGTGGTCGGCTGCGCGAGGGCGGTAATGCCGCTGCCCACCAACGGGTACCAATCCAGGTCATCGAGGGCGATCAAGCCCACGTCATCGAACAGGTTGCACTTGAGTTCACGCAACGCATGGGTGCTGGCTAGCGCCGCAATCCCGTTCGCGCAAAACAGCGCCTTCGGGCCGGGGCCAGGCGTGTCGAAGAAGGTTTTCAGTTGTGCGGTCAGTTCGCTGCCGGTTTCGATGTGCGTGCCGCGAAGCGCCGGGCGTTGCTCGATTTGCGCCTTGAAGCTGCTGACCCGCTCGATCCGCGAACTGGTGCCATCAAACGGCTCGGTCACCAGCAATACATCGCAATAACCGCGCTCTTCAAGGTGGTCAAGGGCCATGTCGATGGCCTGCGGGTTGTTCAGCCCGACCATATCGCTTTCAAGGTGCTCCACCTTGCGATCCACCAGTACCAGGGGCATTTCCCGGTGCAGTTCGTGCAATTCATCACGATGATGACCGAGGGTGTTCACGATCAGGCCTTCGATGTTGTACGAGCGCAGCAGGGCCAGGTGCTGGCGCTCTTGCTCGTCGTTGCGGTCGGTGTTGCACACCACCAGGCTATAGCCGTGCTGACGGCAGGCGGTTTCCACCCCGTGCATCACGGCAATCGAATAAGGGTTGCGGATATCGGCCACCAGCATGCCGATCAGGCGGGTGCGCCCGCGTTTCAGACCGCGGGCCATCTGGTTCGGGCGATAGCCGAGTTCGGCAATTGCCTGTTCGATGCGCTGGGCAATGGCATCGGAGAGCAGGGCGCGATCATCGCCAATGAACCGCGAAACGCTGGCCTTGGAGACCTTGGCGTGTTCGGCCACGTCGAGCATGGTCACGCGGCTGCGCTGGGCGGCGGAGAAATCGTTCACGGTCTGAAACCTTCTTATTGGATTTATAAGGTCGAGTGCTTCGTGAGACAGCACTGAAACCGGTTTCAGAAGACACCAAAAACCAATTCGCCGTCAAGCCCCGGATGGTTGATTGTCGAACAATGAGCGACAAGTGGCCGTCAGACCAACACGCTCAGCCATGCCGAACCCAGCAGCAACAGCGCCATGCAGCGATTGAAGCGTTGCATGGCACGGGGTGAGCGCAACCAGCGGCTTGAGCCAGCGCCGAGCATCGCCCAGACCGCGAGACATGGCAGGGAAACCAGAAAAAACACCAGGGACAAATACACCACCTGCATTGCGCGATGCTCGCCACTCCCGGCGAATACGCTGACTACCGCCAGCGCCATCATCCAGGTTTTCGGATTGACCAGTTGCAGGCTGGCGGCGCCCATCCATCCGAGGCGCGCTTCGCTGTTGCGGGCAGCAATGGCCGTCGCCGGGGCGCTGAAAATCTGCCAGGCCAGATAACTCAGCCACGTTACGCTGGCCCATTGCATGACGCTTTGCACGGCAGGCCACGCGGTCAACGATGAACCAATGCCCGTGCCCACCAGCAACACAAGGGTCGCAGCGCTGGCACAGGCGCCGACGATGATCGGCACCGCCGCGACCAAGCCGTATCGAGCGCTGTTACTCAGCACCAGAATGTTGGTCGGGCCGGGGGTGATCGAGGCCACAAAGGCAAACAGCAGGAAAGGCAGTAACGTCGGGAAAGAGGGCAGCATCGCGGGCTAACTCCGGTGAAGATCAGTGAAGTCGATCTTCACAATCCCCGGGCTTACCTGTCTGGAAGATTTGAGCAGCGTTTGCGGTACAGCGCCGGCGTCAGGCCGTAGGCGCGCATGAACCAGCGTCCAAGATGGCTCTGGTCGGCAAAGCCCAGCGCCATCGCCACCGATGCCGGCTGTTCGCCACGGGCCAGCATCCGCCGCGCCGTGGCCAGACGCAATTGCACCAGATACGCGTGGGGCGCCATGCCATAGGCAGCCTTGAACGCGCGGGTCAGGCGGAAGCGGTCGACGCCGGTAACGGCCGCCAGTTGATCGAGGCCGATGTCGTATTGCGCGTTGGCATGCAGGTATTCCCGGGCTTTCTGCGCCACCCGCGGCAGACGCGGGTCCTGGCCATCGCGGGTGCGCCAGTGCAAATGGCTGGTCAGGCGTTCGAGCAAACCGTCGAGGGCGCTCTGGCGGACAATCTTCAGTTCACCGCGATGCAGGGTTTCAAACGCCAGGCTGGTGGCCTGGGCCAGGCGCGCATCGTTGGCCAGGGTGGCGGCGAAGCTCAGCTGGCTGTTGTCGGGGGCATGATCGAACACGGCGCCGAGTTCGCGCTGCAACCACTGCGGGTCGAGGTACAGCATGCGGTAGGTAAAACCGTCGGCGGTCGGCGCTTCGCCGTCATGGATGTCACCGGGCTCGAGCAGAAACACCTTGCCCGGTGTGCTCTGGTGCCTGGCTCGTCGGCAATTGAATTGCTGGACCCCTTGCTCGGTGACGCCCACCAGATAACTGTCGTGCCAGTGCGGGTCATAAGCGTGGCCTTCGAAATGCGCGCGCAGGGTCTCGATGCCGGTGTCGGCATCCTGGGCCAGGTCGATCCAGTTGTGAGACGTCATGCTGCACCTGTGGGACGGATTGCCGAACTATTTAACGCCCGCACCGAGGGCTATGCCTAGAACGTTTGTGCAGTCATCAGCCGAACAGTCCTGCGGCAATATTGATCGAGAACCCGAGAATGGCTGTGTTGAACAGAAAACCGATCAACGACTGCGCCAGCACGATCTTGCGCATGCCCCGGGTGGCGACGCCGACATCCGAGGTTTGCACCGCCACGCCGATGGTGAACGAGAAGTACAGGAAGTCCCAGTAGTCGGGGGTCGTCAGCCCTTCGGCAAAACGCAGTGCCGGTTCCTTGCCATCCCAGATGTAATACAGCCGGGCGTAATGCAGGCTGAAGATGACCCCGATCAGCAGCCAAGAACCGATGACGGTCAGGGCGGTGAAGCCGTAATGCAAAAGCTTGCGCGTGGTTTCCAGGTCTTTGCTGCCGGCCAGTTCGAAGGTGATGGTCGCCAGGCTGGCCAGTGCCGCAATGCACACCAGCGCCAGCACCAGCCCGGCGTTTTCGTCTTCGATTTCGGCGATGCGTTTCACGTCAGTCGCTTTCGAACGCACGGTGAGCCAGAGCATCAGCAGCAGGTAGATCCAGACGCCGGCATTCCAGCCGATGAGGATCTTGCCGATCGGCGAATCGGCCGGAACCAGAATGCCTACCGCGATGCCCAGCAGGATGGCGGCGGACAGGCGAGGGTGGGTGCGAGGCAGGAAGGACATGGAGGCTCAATGGTTCGGGGCTTTGCAATCACCTTAGCCCAGGTGACCCCAATCTTGAAATCACCGAGATCCCCTAATGAAATGGCTACCCCCGCCGCCCCCTGTGATCGCCCACTAAGCTTTCACAGGGGGCTTATCGGAGATCATTGCCATGAGCAAAGTAGCTATTGCCGCCATCGATCTGGGAAAACACACCTTTCATCTACATGCACAGGATGATCGTG
>NZ_JAHBDN010000101.1:0-16129 GCF_019956445.1 Pseudomonas sp. BF-R-19 | reverse complement strand
GCCAGGGGGGCGGCAAAGCGCGGCAGGTAGCGGCCGACGCCGACTTCCTCGGCGCGGGCGGCGTTGTCGTGGCCGTCCCAGCAATAGGGAATGATCAGCGACGGCAGGCCGAAATACAGCGCTTCGCAGAAGCTGTTGTTGCCACCGTGGTGGATGAACAACTGGCATTCCTTGAGCACCGCCGGCTGGGCAAACCAGCTGTCGAGGTACACGTTGTCCGGCACGGTGGTGTACATGTCGCGGTAGGCGCCGACGTTGACCAGGAAGCGGTACGGCAAGGTTTCGATTGTACTGATCAGGCGCTTCATCATCCCGGTGTCGGCAGCGCCGAGGCTGCCGAAGCTCAGGTAGATCAGCGGCGCGTCGTTGTGCCGTGGAAAGTCAGGGACGATGTACGGTGCTTCGCGGCGCACGCAACCGTCGAGGTACACATAGCGTTGCGGGTCCAGCGGTTGCTGGCGCTCATAGCGCACTGGCGTCGGTGACAACAGCAAATTGAGCCACGGCGAGTCGGTGAGGAACTGCCCCGCAGGACAGGGCGCGGTGTTGTTGCTCAGGAGAAATTGTGAAAAGCGTTCATGCGCCGGCGCGACAGCCTTGAGGTACTGCTCGGTATAACGCTCGCAGGCCTTCGTGTCACTGGCCAGGCATCCGGACAGGTAGGGTGGAACGGCCGCATCCGGCAGTTCGGTTTCGGCGCAGGACACCACCCGCACCCAGGGGCAACCAGCGTTGGCGATGGCCGGGAACATCACCACGTTGTCGAGCACGATCACGTCGGGCTTGAGGCGGCCGAGCAACTGCTGCAAGGGTTTTTCCGCTTCGATGGCGGTGTCGATGATGGCTTCCCAGGCCGGCGCCACGTAGCTGTCGATCTGCGCCAGCGGGGTCTGGTCGAAGTAGGGAATGCTGCGCTCGATGAAGCGCTCCCAGTAGTGCTGGTGTTCCGCCGCCGACAACGGGCTCGCTTGCGGAATCGGGTACTCGTCGAATCCGTATTCGGCGAACAACCCCTGGAAATGTTCATGGCAGATGAACACCGGCCTGGCGCCCAGTTCACGCAGCGACTGAGCGATACCAATGCAGTTCAGGGCCGCGCCGAAACTGGCTTCCGGAAACAGGGCGATCAGTTTTTGTTTTTGCATGGCGAGGGACTGTCCATGGCGGGTCAGACCCGCCGCTCCTGAAGGTGTTTTTGATGCTGTCTTATTTTCAAAAAAAAATCATCATGTTTTTGCGAGCCGGTTAGCGACGCCCGAACAGATGACTTTGCGGGATGCCACGGTTGGCGGTTTGCGGGCGTTGCGCGGCGCTCAGGCGCAGGTGCAGGCGCAGCAGGTCGGCGGCGATCTCCATCTGCCCGCGTTCGATCTGCGCGATGATCTGCAGGTGTTCGCGCAGGGCTTCCTGCAGGCGGTGCACGCTCACCGAGGGCAGCAGGTTCGGCAGGCGCCGCAGGCCCTGGTGCTGGAGCAGGGCGTCGCTGATGAAGCGGTTGCCGCAGCTCTGGGCCAGCAGTTCGTGGAAGCTGATGTCCAGTTCGCGAAACTGTTGGATGTCGAAGTCTTCCACGGGGCGGGCGAGCAGGCTTTGCGTGGCGCTGCGCAACAGCGCCAGGCGTTGCGGGTCGGCATTGAAGCTCGGGCTGAGCAGGGCTTCCGGTTCAAGAATAAGGCGGAATTTCAGGCTTTCTTCAAGGGCGGCGAGGCTGTTCAGCGACGGACGAAACAGCCAGGACTGGCCGGGACCGCGCTCGATGGCCTGGTTTTCGCTCAATTGCTGCAGGGCCTTTTGTGCCGCCGGCCGGCCGATGTCGTAGCGGCGCATCAGTTCGCTGATGCTGATGCTGTCACCCAGGCGCCCGGCCATGCGGTCGCGCAGTACCGAGGCGGCCAGCTCTTCCTCCTCGGCCTGGGGTAGCGCGGCGTTGAAGGTCTGACCCGATGGCGAGGCCAGCAATCGGTAGCCCTTGCCGGCTTCGTGGCTCAGCAGGTTTTCTTCCAGCAGCACTTTCAGCGCGCCGCGAATCAGCGTGCGCGAAACCTGGAACGTGCGGGCCAGGGCCTGTTCGGCCACCGGGTCGCCGGCCACCAGGCCGCTTTCCTGGGTGTGGTCAAGGATGCGCCGGGCCAGTTCCAGATGATTGGTGCGCGGTTTTTTTTCGACTGTCGTGCTCAAGCGTCTTTTCTCGTTGTGATCCGCTGTCGGACTCAGTTGTCCATCTTATGTCATGCGCCGGTTGGACGTCAGGCCGGAAAAAATGCGTTGACATCTTTTGATGCTGGTCCTAATTTCTAAAAAAAAACACCAGCAATCGTTTCTCGTTTTGCCGTACTGCCTTCGAACACAACAATAAACAATCGTCGGGTGAGTATTTATGAGCAAGCTGAATGATCTTCTGTGCGTGGGATTGGCCGTTTCCCTGGCGATCGCTTCACAGGCTGCAAGTGCGAAAGACATGGTGATTTCCATCTGGGACGGCTACATGGCCCCGGATGCGCTGGAGAAGTTCAAGGCTGCCAGCGGTGTGGACGTCGACAAGGCGCTGCACGCCACCAACGAAGAAATCATGGGCAAGCTGATGGCGTCTGGTGGTGAAGGTTACGACGTGGTGTTCGTTTCCTCGCCTTTCGCCGAAGTCCTGCACAAACAGGGGCTGCTGGCGGATATCGATCCGGTCAAGGTCCCCAACCTGAAAAACCTCTACCCCGAAGCCACTCACCTGGAATATGACCCGGGCAACCAGTTTTCCGTGCCTTACACCTGGGGCACCACCGGCATCTGCTACCGCTCCGACAAGGTGACGCCGGCGCCGCAGAGCTGGAACGAGCTGCTCAATCCGAGCGATGCGCTCAAGGGCAAGGTGACGATGCTCGCCACCGACCGCTGGATGCTCGGCGCCGGCTTCCTGGCCAAGGGCTGGTCGGTCAACGACAGCGACCCTGCGCAAATCGCTGCGGTTCGCGATCAACTGATCGCCACCAAGAAACGCATTCTTTCCTTCGACGACACCACCTTCTACTCCAAGCTGGCCTCCGGCGAATCGCTGATGGCCCACGCCTGGGATGGCTGGTGCAACTACGGCACCCAGGCCAACGCGGCGATCAAGTTCGTGGTGCCCAAGGAAGGCTCCGACCTGTGGGTGGACACCATGGTGGTGCTCAAGAGCTCGAAGCACCAGGACGAAGCCTTCAAGTTCATCAACTTCATGCTGGCCAGGGAAAACCACGCCTGGGTCGCTGAAAACATCCTCTACAAAGTCCCCAACCAGGCAGCCATGGCCGGGCTGTCCGCGGACCTGCTCAAGCAATACCCCAATTTGACCATGACGCCGAGCGAGCTGGTGAAGATGGAACAGTTGCGCGACCTGGGCGGCACCACGCAAAAGGCCTACACCCGCGCCGTCACCGAAATCATGGCAGCGCAGAACTAACGCCACGTCGATCCGAGGCATGCCCGGCATGCCTCGCCACGCTCGCAAGCCGCCTCTGTCCTGAGGCGGGAGGATATGGGTAATGAGTGCTTTGCATGCTGACAGGCGTCTGTCGGCCTGGCTTCTTGCGCCCGGCTTCGGCTGGCTGCTGATGTTCCTGGTGATTCCGTGCCTGCTGGTGCTGGTCTACAGCTTTGTAGAACGTGGCGCGTATGGCGGCATCGACTGGTTGTTCACCTGGGAAAACTACCAGCGCGCGTTCGATCCGCTGTACCTGGGCATCCTGCTCAAGTCGGCGAAGATCGCCGGGCTGGCTACGGTGTTCGCGGTGTTGATCGGCTACCCGGCGGCCTATGCGATTGCCCGTGCGCCACGGCGGCGTCAGGCGGTGTATCTGTTCCTGGTGATGCTGCCGTTCTGGAGCAACTACCTGATCCGCACCTACGCCTGGATCGTCCTGCTCAACCGCGAAGGCCTGATCAACCGGATGCTGCAGTTGTTCGGCTATAGCGGCGAACCCATCAGCCTGCTGTACACCGAATCGTCCGTGGTGCTGGGGCTGGTCTACAACTACATCCCCTTTGTGATCCTGGCGATTTTCTCGTCGCTGTCGCGGATCAACAACGAATTGTGGGACGCCTCGAAAGACCTCGGCGCCTCGGGCTGGATGACCTTTCGCCGGATCATCCTGCCGCTGAGCGTGCCGGGTATCGCGGCAGGCGCAGTGTTTGTCTTCGTGCTGAGCATCGGCAACTTCATCACGGCCGACCTGCTGGGCGGCAAGCAGGTGCAGATGGTCGGTAACCTAATCTATTCGCAATTCCTCACGGCGCGGGACTGGCCGTTCGGTGCGGCGCTGAGCTTCTTCCTGATCGCGATCATGTTGATCCTGTTGTTCATCCAGGCACTGGTGGCCCGTCGTGCAGAAGGGGCGCGCTCATGAGTCAGTCTCGTTCTGTCAGCGGCACGGTGCTGGGTTCGCACCTGGGTCTGGTGTACGCCTTCCTTTATATACCGATCCTGGTGTTGATCCTGCTGTCGTTCAACAAGTCCGGATTGCCCACCGCCTGGGGCGGCGTATCGCTGAAGTGGTACGCGGCACTGGCGCACAACACGGCAATTCTGTCGGCGGCGCTCAACACCCTGATCGTTGCCTTGTCGGCGACCTTCATTGCCTGTGTGCTTGGCACCTTCCTGGCACTGGGCATCGAGTTGCGCCGCAAGGGCAACGATAAAGGCCAGGTGGTCGACACCTTGCTGATGGCGCCGATGATCATTCCCGACATCGTGCTGGCGATTGCGCTGCTCAGCTTCTTCAACCTGCTCAAGGTCGGCCTGGGGCTGCACTCGATCATCATCAGCCACGCCGTGTTCAATATCGCCTTCGTCTGTGCGGTGGTACGCACGCGGCTCAAGCACTTCGATTATTCGATCCTCGAAGCCTCTATCGACTTGGGGGCGAGCTGGTTCACCACCTTGCGCCGGGTGCTGTTGCCGGTGATTTTCCCCGGTGTGCTGGCGGGCGGTTTGCTCTCGTTCACCCTGTCGGTGGACGAATTCATCATCGCCTTTTTCAACTCCGGCTCCGGCCAGGCCTCGACCACGTTGCCCATGCAGATCTACGCCATGATCCGCTTCGGCGTCACCCCGGAAATCAACGCTCTGGCGACGCTGGTGATGCTGGTCAGCATCACCGCGCTGCTGGCTTCGCAGCGTCTCAACAAGGCTCCTCGCACCCATGAATAATTCATCTGCGGTACTGATCCTGGACAAGGTCAGCAAGTCTTATGGCAACGGTCTGGCGGTCAACGAGGTGTCGCTGAGCATCCGCGAGAACGAGTTCTTCGCGCTGCTGGGGCCGTCGGGCTGCGGCAAGACCACGCTACTGCGCATGCTCGCCGGTTTCGAGACCCCCAGCGGTGGCTGCATCTACCTGGACGGCAATGACATTTCGCCGCTGCCGGCCAACAAGCGTCCGCTGAACCTGATGTTCCAGTCCTACGCGCTGTTTCCCAACATGACCGTGCGCAAGAACATTGCCTACGGCCTGGAGATGGAGCGCCTGCCAGAAAGCGAAATCCGGCGCCGGGTCGATGAAGTGTTGAGCACCGCGCAACTCGGCGAGCTGGCCGAGCGCAAGCCCGATCAGCTTTCCGGCGGCCAGCGTCAGCGGGTGGCATTGGCCCGGGCACTGGTCAAACGCCCGCGAGTGTTGCTGCTCGACGAGCCCTTGGGTGCCCTCGACAAGAAGCTGCGGGAAAAGATGCAGCTGGAACTCAAGCGCCTGCAACACGAGAGCGGCATCACCTTCATCATCGTCACCCACGACCAGGAAGAAGCCCTGGTGATGTCCGACCGCATGGCGGTGCTCGACGGCGGCAAGGTGTGCCAGTGCGGCAGCCCGACCGAACTCTACGAAAACCCCAACAGCCGTTTTGTCGCCAACTTCATCGGCGTCAGCAACCTGCTCGAAGGCGTGCGCTCGGGCCGGCACTCGGTGCGGGTCAACGGCCAGGAGCTGAGCGTTGAAACCGACGCGCCGCTGGTGAGCGGCCAATCCGTCGCCGTGGTGGTGCGCCCCGAACGCCTGCAAGTGCTGACGGAGCAGGGCGGCGATTGCGCCAATCAGGTCAGCGGCAAGATCGTCGAAGTCGCCTACCACGGCCTCGACACCAACCTGCACGTGCAGACTCCCCTCAGCGACAAACCGCTGATCGTGCGCGTGCCGTCCTCACAGTTCGAATTCGCCCATTTTGCAATCGACACGACCATCCGGCTGGGCTGGCAGGCCCGGCATGCCCGCGTATTGACGCGCTGAACAATAAAAAGACCAGGCAGGAGCAGCACTCGATGAAACAGAAAGTGATCGCATTCTTCCCCGAAGCCGCCTACGGCCCGGCGCTGAACTCAGTGGGTATCGCCCAGGCCTGTGAAGCCCTGGGGCACAAAGCGGTGTTCCTCACCGACCCGGGCATGAGCGGTGTCTACGCCGGTTATGGTTTCGAAGAGCACATGGTCAACATGTCGGCGCCGATGCCGGCCGAAGAGATGGCCCGCTACTGGGTGGATTTCATCAACGGCCACATTCCGAATTTTCGCAAGTCGCCGCTGGAGCAGATCGACAACTACGTCAAGGAATGCTGGGCGGCCATCGTCGAAACCGCCAAGTGGGCGCAAAAGGACCTGCCGGCGGTGCTGGACAAGGTCAAGCCCGACCTGATCTGCGTCGACAACGTGATCCTGTTCCCGGCGATCAAGCAATACGGCAAGCCGTGGGTGCGGATCATTTCCTGCTCGGAAAACGAGATCGAAGACCCGGATATCCCGCCGCACCTGTCGGGCATGAGCATCGACGACAAGGCTGGCCACGCGCAATTCCGCCAGCGTTTCGAGCAAGTGGTCGGGCCGATCCACGACGACTTCAACCAGTTCCTGAAGGCCCATGGCGAGCAGCCGTATCCGCTGGGGACCTTCTTTGAAGCCTCGCCGTTCATGAACCTGTTGCTGTACCCGGATGCGGTGAAGTTCGACCGACGCCATCCGCTGCCGGCGGAGCGTTTCCATTACCTGCAGGGTTGCGTGCGCCACGACACGCCCTACGAGATTCCGCAGTTCCGTGCGAACAACGACAAGCCGCTGCTGTACGCCAGTTTCGGCAGCCTCGGTTCCGGCGATGTCGAGCTGCTCAAGCGTCTGATCGAGGCGGTGGGCAAGCTGCCTTACCGGGCGCTGTTCAACGTCGGTGAACACCTCGACGAATACCCGGACCTGCCGGACAACGTGCAGATTTCCAACTGGTTCCCGCAGCCGTCGGTGATTGCCCAGGTCGACGCGGTGATCCACCACGGCGGCAACAACAGCTTCACCGAGTGCCTGTTCTTCGGCAAACCGGCGATTGTCATGTCCTACGTTTGGGACGGCCACGACAACGCCATGCGCGCCGAAGAAAGCGGCCACGGCTTCAAGCTCGATCGCTACGAATGGAGCGAAGAGCAGCTCGCGGAAAAACTCCATGCGTGCCTCAACGACGAGGCGATGCGCCAACGCCTGCAGCGCACCAGCGCGCAGATGCAATCCCGCAAGGGGCCGCAAGACGCGGCCGCGATTCTCGACAAGGTGCTCAACGATGCCTGATTCATCCACCACGGCGGGTATCACGCCGTACCTCGAAGCCGTCAGCAGCCGCACCGACCTGGTGGACT
Source organism: Pseudomonas sp. BF-R-19 (assembly GCF_019956445.1). Taxonomy (NCBI): domain Bacteria; kingdom Pseudomonadati; phylum Pseudomonadota; class Gammaproteobacteria; order Pseudomonadales; family Pseudomonadaceae; genus Pseudomonas; species Pseudomonas sp. BF-R-19. The sequence continues at coordinate 8,494 of NZ_JAHBDN010000101.1, read as the reverse complement.
GGGGCGTGCAGAGCGACGCCGTCGAAGGTGTCTCGCATTCCAGCGGCCGCTTGCTGTTCAAGGGCCCGAACAACAGCCCGGAAAGCGGATTGTGGGTGTGCACCCCCGGGCGCTGGCGGTTGTCGATTCCCCGGGATGAGCTTTGCCATTTCATCGCGGGGCACGCCACTTACCGTAACGACAACGGTGAAGTGATTGAAGTGCGCCCCAACACTCTGGTGCTGTTCCCGGCTGGCTGGACCGGTGAGTGCGATGTCCGGGAAACCCTGCGCAACGTGTACATGCTGGCTTGAACCTGAATGCCCCCCTGTAGGAGCGAGCTTGCTCGCGAAAAACGCCAGGACAACGCCGTCATCCAGACAGCGCGCGTCATCGTTGACGTCCATCGCGACCAGGCTCGCTCCTACAAAATCTGGAGAAGATGAATGACTACCCCGTTTCTGTACAACCCGCTGAGCATCACCGACGTCAAGGATTGGGGCGTAATCCCGACCATGCTTGAAGGAGAGTCCCGTGTCTCCGGCGTGGTGCTGCACAAAGGCCCCGAAGGCCAGTCCGAATGCGGTATCTGGATCTGCACCCCGGGCAAGTGGTTCTGCCATGTGACCAGCGACGAGTTCTGTCACTTTCTCGAAGGCCGCTGCACTTACGTCCACGAGTCCGGCGAAGTGATCGAGATCAAGCCCGACACCGCCGCCTTCTTCGGCAAAGACTGGAAGGGTGTGTGCACCGTCCACGAGACCATCAAAAAGGTCTACATGATCCGGTGACTGCCATGACAGATGCACTGGCTTCATTGCCAACCCGTGAAGACCAGCGCGCCGCCTTTCTGGCACGCGCCGGTTACGCCGGCGCCTTGCTGGTCGCCTTGCCGGCGGATGCTTCGACCCGGCGTTATTTCCGCCTGGACGGCGCCGGCCTGTTGCTGATGGATTCGCCCCCCGACAGCGAACCCATCGGTCCGTTCGTGCGGATCGCCCGGCAGTTGCAGGGGCTGGGGCTGTCCGCGCCGGCGTTGCTGGCGGTGGACGAGGCGGCGGGGCTGGCGTTGATCGAGGATTTCGGTCACGACACCTACACCCGGCTGCTGCTGGCCGGGCATTCGGAGTCGGCGTTGTATCACCTGGCGGTCGATACACTGGTGGCCTTGCATCGCGCAGCGCCAGCCACGGAACTGGCGCCTTACGACGGGCAGCGACTGGCGGACGAGTACGCGCTGTTTATCGACTGGTACGTGCCGCTGCTGATCGGCAAGGACGCGGCGCAAGACCTGCGCGAGTCGTATCTGGCGTTGTTCGCCGACGCCTGCCGCGACGTCGCAAAACGCCGCGAAGCCCTGGTGCTGCGCGACTTTCACGTCGACAACCTGATGCTGTTGCAAGGCCGTGAAGGCGTTGCGGCCTGCGGCTTGCTGGATTTCCAGGACGCTCTGGTCGGGGCGGCGGCCTATGACCTGATGTCGCTGCTCGAAGACGCCCGGCGCGATGTACCCGAGGCGCTGCGGGAAGCACTGGTCAGCCACTACCTGTTGCAGCGCCCGGAGCTGGATGCGCCGGGCTTTCTCGAAGATTACCGGCGCCTGGCCGCCCAGCGTCACGCCAAGGTGCTGGGGATTTTCGTGCGCCTGGCCGGCCGTGACGGCAAGCACGGTTACCTGGCGCATCTGCCGCGCACCCTGGGTTTGTTTATCCGCGCCCTGGGCGCCGAGGCCTTTGCGCCGCTGCGCCAATGGCTCGACCGGCACGTGCCGGGCTGGCGTGAACAACTGCCCGCCGAGGCCCTGGCGACGTTGCGTGAAACCCCTTATCGATTGGTTCAAGGATCATCCCATGGCCACGTTCAACACTGACACCGCATTGCGTTTCATCAACCCCGAGTTCCTGCCGCTGACCGCAGGTTGTGCGCGCGAAGTGCTCGACCCGGCGACTCTGCAACCGGTCGGGCAAGTCGGCGTGTGTGGCGAAGCCGATGTGCAAGCCGCCACCGATGCCGCCACCGCTGCGCAAAAACAATGGCGCCTGATCGACGCGAAAAGCCGCGCCGCGCGCCTGCATCAACTGGCCAACGCCATCGAGCAGAACGTGGCCTGCAACCGTGAAGTCGCACGCCTGATGACTCTGGAGATGGGCAAGCCGTTTCCCGAAGCCATGGGCGAGCTGGCCAACTGCGCGCCGATCTTTCGCTACTACGCGGAAATGGCCCGGGACGATGCCGGCAAGGTCGCCGGCACCACGCAGATCGGCTCGTTCCAGCATGTGCGTTACGAGCCGTACGGCGTCAGCGTGCACATCATGCCGTTCAACTTTCCGATCCTGCTGATGTGCTGGACGGTCGCCGCGTCTTTGGCGGCGGGCAATGCCTGCATCATCAAGCCGGCGGAAGCCACGACCCTGTGCACCCTCAAGTTCATGGAGCATTTCACCGCATTGCTGCCGGGGCTGGTGTCCTGTGTGCCGGGCGATGCGTTCACCGCGCAATTGCTGGTGCAGTCGGCGCAGACCCACGCGGTGGCCTTCACCGGTAGCGTGGCGGCGGGCAAGGCCGTGGCCGTGGCCTGCGCCGAACGGATGAAACCGTGCGTGATCGAGGCCGGTGGCAGCGATCCGCTGATCATCTCCAGGCATGCACCGCTGGACGTGGCAGCGGCGGGTGCAGTGACGGCGGCGTTCCACTTGAGCGGGCAAATCTGCACTTCGGCCGAGCGCTTGTATGTGGTTGACGAGATCCATGATGAGTTTGTCGCCAGGTTCGCCGAGCGCACCCGTGCCTTGCGCATTGGCCATGGCCTGGAGCGCTCGGAGATCGGGCCGATGGTCAGCGAGGCGGCGCGCAACAAGGTCATGCGCCTGGTCGATGACGCCGTAGCCAAAGGCGCGACAGTGGTGTGTGGCGGACGGATTCCACCCGAGCACAGCGTCGGCTGGTTCTATGAACCAACCATCCTCACCGGGGTGACAGGCGACATGGCGATTCTGCAGGAAGAGTGCTTCGGCCCGGTGGCGGCGATCTGCCGGGTCAGCGATTTCGATGAGGCGGTGCGCTTGGCCAACGACTCGCCGTTCGGCCTTGGTGCCTCGCTGTTTTCCACTGACCTGGCCGAAGCCATGGAAGCCGCCGAGCGTCTGGAGGCGGGGATGGTCTGGGTCAACAATCCGCTGATCGACAACGATGCGCTGCCGTTCGGTGGCTGGAAAATGTCGGGCCTTGGGCGTGAGCTCGGGCGTCAGGGGCTGGAAGCGTTCCGCCGTTCGAAAATGGTCATCATCGATCATCAGCCGAAGATTCAGGACTGGTGGTATCCATACGCTGACGACGTGTTCTATCGCGATCCGGCCTGAAGCCGGGATGCACACAGGAGGATCGTGATGAGCGACTAAATGGGCTGGCCGACGCTGGCGGTAATTCTCGCGGCCAGGCAGGGTGCGCGCATGCGTTCGCCGCTGCCCAAGGTCTTTTCCCGATTTGTGCGCCTATGGAACTGCAAACCATTCTGGTAATCGAAGCCTATACGGGCGAGACGGGACGTCGTAACGGTTACGCGTTGGCATTGAACGCCCTGTATGGCTGTAAAGCCGGGAGGGTTGCATGGAAAGGGACGCGATGTTCAAGTTCCTTGCGGGCTACCTGTTGATGTGTGCCCTGTTGGCATGGGGGGTGGTCCAGGCGTCTCACTGGATTGCTTCTCGCCTGCTGCTGTATTGGATTATTTAGCGCTGACCCTCGCTGCCACGCTCCTACTTGTCGATTCTTCCAGCACCACAATGGTGCGACCCACTGTCTGGCCTTCTTCCTCCGATCCTTAGCCTGCGAAATCAGTCCGGTTCGCTGAACCGGCAACTGACCCAATTCAAGGATTGAGCCAGTTGTCGATGCTGTCCAGGTTAGTGGAACGGAAAGATGTAGTTCATCCAGGCGGCCATGCGCAGGAGGATTTTGCGCATCATCGCGATGTGATGGAAATGCTGGCTGTACAACGCCGCCTGCCCGTAGGCACCGCCGGGCATCTGGCCGGCGTACTGGGCATAGTCGGGGTCGGTGATTTCAATGATCACCGGAACCCGGCCGGCCGGTGGTGAACCGGTAAAGCCGATCAGCGTGCCCGACGGTTGGACCTGGCCTTCGGCGATGACCGAAACCACGGTTTTGACCTTGCCTTCGAAAACCTTCCCGGGAATGCCGTCGAAAGCGACTTCGGCCTCGTCGCCTTCTGTCAGGCGCAACAGGCTGTTCTGCCGCATCCACGCCGCGAAGTAATGCCCTTCGGCGGGAATGAAGACCATCGAAGGGCGCAGTGGCAACTTGGTCGCCATCATGCCCGGACGCAACGAAACGTGGGTGACGAAGCCTTTGCTCGGCGCGCGGACGGTGGTGTTGTCGAGTTCGTACTGCACGTTGTCCAGTTGTGCCTTCAGGTCATCACTGCGCGCGACCACAATGTCCAGTTCCCGTTGGGTACTGAAATTACGCTTGATCAGCTCGGTGATCCGCGCGCGATCGGCCTGGGCGGCAATCAGCTGTGCCTTGAGGGATTTCAGTCGGTACTCGAACGGCGCGGGATCGATGCGAAACAGCACATCGCCTTTTTCCAAGGGCTGGTTGGTCTTCACCGGTACATCGATCACCTGGCCACTGACCACGGGTATCACCGGAACCGATACGAAATAGGAACGCGCTACCTCGGAATAGGGGTGGTTGTAGTTCATCGTGAAAATCAGCGCGCCGATAATCACGACTCCGCCCAGCACCGCCGTGGGCACCGTCCATTTGTTCAGGGGGATACGGAAGATCTTGAAGATGGCTACGCACAGAGCGGCATACGTCAGAATGAGTAAGAGATCCATGGCTCAAATGCCCTCGCCGAGATTGTCCGTTGGTACCCGGTTCTGCGTCGTGCCCGTCGCCGCCTCGAGGCGCTCGATCCGGTCTTGCAGTTCGGCGACCTGTTGTTCGAGGTGAACCACATGACTTTTTGCTGAATGTCCGTCACTGAAACCCCAGCCCCGGTCCTCTCGATAGGCCATCGCCCAGATCCACAGGAACGGCCATAGCGCGTGCAAGGTGAACAGGCTGACCCAGCCGGTGGCGTGGATTGCATCCTGGTGAGGGTGGTTGCGGTGGACGGCAATTTCATAGGGGATGTCGTGGAGCAGAATGATCCCGTAAAACAGGACAAGCCCGACAAAGACCAGCAGGCCCAGGGCGAAGTAATCAAGCATGAACCACTCCTCTTGAAGCGGATAACGTGTGCGCATGAGTGTAGCCGTTCAATCTACACTTGACGGGGATGCGGATATCCAGCCGGAACAACCGGTGCCTGGCCGAAGCGTCGATCGATATCGTGCAAGAACACTCCGACGAGGTTATTTCATGCCAACCAATGGTCGATTCGAGAGGGCGCCTGTACTGGACCCTGTCGAGCGCATTACCGAGGTAATCTTCGGCCTGTTGATGGCCATGACGTTCACCGGCACCATCAGCGTGGCCACGGCGGATCAGGCGGCCGAACGCACGATGATGATTGCCGCGCTCGGCTGCAATCTCGCCTGGGGACTGGCGGATGCGGTCATGTACCTGTTGCGCGCACTGGTCGAGCGAACGCGCAGGATCAAGCTGTACATGGCCTTGCGCAATGGCTCGGACGCCGCGGCCGGTCAGGCGCTCGTTGCGCAGGTGTTGCCGTTGCAGTTCGCGACGGCGGCCGGCAGCGAGGGGCTGGAGTTGTTGCGCCGTCGGCTGCTCGAGCAGCCCCCCTTGCCGATCAGGGCAGGCCTGGGCTGGAACGACTTCAGGGGCGCCCTTGGCGTTTTCCTGTTGGTCGTGGGCTCGACATTTCCGCTGGTGGTGCCGTTCATACTGCTCGATCAGACGGCACTCGCCATCCGCCTGTCCAACCTGATCGGCCTCGTGGTGCTGTTCATCGCAGGCTGGATGCTCGCCAGATACGCTGGCGCCACACAATGGCAGGGCGGGGTGATCATGGCTGCCACGGGGGGTGTGCTGATCCTTGCGATCATTGCGCTGGGCGGCTGACAGCCGGTCATAATTCAACACACTAAAGACTCATTCTCATTTACTATTGCCCTTCCATTTACGTCGGGCAGCCCGGTATGGATGTTCTCGCCGCAATCCATCTTTATTTATCCCAATGGGTGATCGAGCCGGTCACCCGGCAGTTCCTGGGCATTTTCGACTTCAACGGCAGACTCGGTCTAGCCTTTCTCTGCATGTCTTACGGCGTCGCCTACTGTCTGTTCCGCTACCGAAAGTCCCGGGGCCTCACCGACGCGCGCTCATTCGGGCAGTTCATCGGCGGCCGCCGGGTGTACCTGCATCGCTCGGCGCTGCTCGACTACCGCTATTACTTCGTACTCGCCATCCTCAAGGTTGCCCTGGTGCTGCCCATCGTCGGCCTGGTGGATCCGTATGTCTTGCGTTCAGCGGACTACATCGCGTTCTTCACCCAACTGTGGGGCGCGCGTACGCAAGTGGAGGAGCACCTGGCGCTGACCCTGCTCTATGGGCTGGGCGTATTCCTGGTCAAGGATTTCAGCCATTACTGGGGCCATCGCGCCTTTCATTCGCGGTATCTGTGGGCCTTCCACAAAGTCCATCATTCGGCGCCCGTGCTGGTGCCGGCGACGGCCAGCCGCGTGCACTTTCTGGAAGAGGTGGTCGAAAAGCTCACGGATATCATCTGCGTCGGCGCGTTTGCCGGTGTCTTCTGGTACGTCTGTGGCGGTGAGATCAGCCGCTACACCTTGTTTGGCGTGACCTACATGGTGTTCATCTTCAATGCCCTGGCGGCCAACCTGCGTCACAGCCACGTATGGTTTTCCTTCGGGCCGGTGCTGGAGCGGGTGCTGAGCAGCCCGGCGCAACACCAGATTCATCACAGCGATGCACCGCGACACTTCAACAAGAACTTCGGCATCAATCTGTCACTGTGGGACTGGATGTTCGGCACGCTCTACGTCACCCGGTCCACACCCGAGGTCATCCATTTCGGCACCGGTGAGCAGGATCACGAGCGTTACCTGACGCTGCAGGGGCTGATCGTCACGCCCTTCGTGGATATCGCCCGCAAACTCTTTCCTGGAAAACCCTTGAAAGCACAGCCTGAAAGCGGATCTGATCCGTATTTTTCAGCGCAATCTGCCTCTGTAACGGATACAGCCGCCAGCCCACAATAAATCTCCGGTACGGCAGCACACGCAGCCCCTGTACCGCCAATTCATAGTGTGGGAGGCCCCATGGCCAAGATGACGATTTTTCTCGGCGGTTTTCTGCTGTTGACCATTCTGATCGGTATGCTGGCGACGATTCCGCCGGCGTGATTACACCTGTCGCTGTTCGTCGACGGCCACGCGCAATTCGCGGTACGCCGTGACCAGTTGCTCGAGGCTGAACCCTCGATTTCTCCCGCTGGGGTTGGGCAGGACCCAGACCGAGGCATTGCCGAAGGTTTTGGTTTGCAGGCCCCAGGCAATGTCCCGCTGTCCAGACAGCGCTGCATACCCCGCCTTGCCTAGAAACGCCACGAAACGCGGCGCGTGGCGTGCGATTTTCTGTTCGAAGTCGGCAGCGGCGGCGGTGAACTCGTGCAAGGACAACTGATCCGCACTGGCCGTCGGCCGTTCCACCACCGCAGTCAATCCGCAGTGATAGCGCAAGATCGTCCGATCGTTTTCCGGTCGCACTTCCTCGGGGGTAAACCCGGCGAGATGCAGCGTGCGCCAGAAACGATTGCCGCGCCCGGCAAAATGGTGCCCCTGGGCGGCGGCCGTCATTCCGGGGTTGATGCCGCAGAAGATCACGGCCAATTGCCCGGCGAGGATATCTTCGAGCTTTTCACTCACCACAGATCACTCTGATCGCATTGCGTGCCAGTTCCGTCAACTCGGCTCGGGATTTACCGGCCCGGGCACGTATCGAAATGCTGTGCAGCAGAGACGAGGCGAGCACGGCCAGGGCAGCCGGGTCTGCATCGCCTTTCAACTCGCCGGCATTTTTCGCCGCTTGCAGGCGAACTTCCAGATCAGCATCCAGCCGGCTCAACCGGTCGGACAGCACCTCGCGAATTTCCGGGTCCTCCACCGCCTCGGTGGTGGCTGTGCCGATGGCGAAGCAACCGCGGGGTTGGCCGTCGCCCGAGAAGTAAATCGATAACTGCCCCTCGTAGAAACGCTGCAAGGCCTCGGCCAACGGCAGGTCCAGGTCCGTCAGCGCCTCGCGCATGGACGCCGCGGCAAACTCCCAATATTGCTCCAGCGCCTTGATGTAGAGCGCGTGCTTGTCGCCGAATGCCGCATAGAGGCTGGGGCGATTCATGCCGGCGGCGGTAGCGATGCTGTCCAGGGACGCACCGGAATAGCCGGTGTTCCAGAACACACCGAGCGCCTGCTGCAACGCTGTCTGCGGGTCGTAGGCCCTCGGGCGGCCGCGGACTTTGCCCTCTGTCGATTTATTTTGTGCCATGTCGTACAAAATCCTTGTG
>NZ_JAHBDN010000100.1:0-16750 GCF_019956445.1 Pseudomonas sp. BF-R-19 | reverse complement strand
TCGGGAAGTAAGGTGCCTTGACCTCGATGTTCACCTTGGATAAAGCGCTTCATGGGCGATCCCTGCGATGAAATCCTCAGAAATCATAGCAAGGGTTCGCGAAGGTGTTTTTACACACTCTGGGCCAAAAGCGGTCAGTCGTGACTTTGTCTTCGCCGCGTTTCTAAAACGCAACGTTGTCGCTGGCGAGATTACGTAAACCAACGGCAAACCATTCGACTGCCACACATGCACTTTCTAGACCCAGAGCCCTGCAAAGTGGGTCAATATCTCCAGAAAACCGGAGTTACGAGCACCAACACAGTCAGGATTTCCAGTCGCCCTAGTAGCATTCCAACGGTCAGTAGCCATTTGGCGGTATCGGGCAATGATGAGAAATTACCGGCCGGCCCAATGATCGTGCCAAGCCCTGGCCCGACGTTACATACCGCCGTAGCGGCGCCGCTCAATGCCGTTGTCCAATCAAGTCCAATGAGAGCCAGGCCCAAGGCGATGGCAGCAATAGTGATGGTGAAGAAAAACGAGAAGGTCAAAAGTGAGCGCACGATCTCCTCGTCAATGGGATGACCGTTGTAATTCTTCTGAATCACGGCTCGAGGATGGATCAACTGCTTCAAACTGCTGACCAGTAGAGCGGCAGCCACCTGAAAACGGAAGATTTTAAGACCGCCTGCAGTGGAGCCTGAACATCCACCGACGAATGTCAGATAGAAAAACAGCAAGACAGCGAAGCTGCCCCACAAGGTGTAATCGCCAACCGCAATTCCGGTGGTCGTGACGACCGAGGTCACATTGACTGCCACGATACGAAACGCATCCCACCACCCGTAATCGCTGTGAAAACACAGCCAGGTACCCACAGCCAGCGATGTGACGAGCAAGAACCCGATAAACCCGCGTACCTGGTGATCCTTGATCAGCGCACGCCAATTGCCCCGCAATGTTGCGACGTACAAGGTGAATGGCAGGCTGCCCAGAATCATGATGGCCACTGCCACCCAGTGAATCGTTGGTTGCGTCCAATGCCCAAGCGAGGCGTCCGAAGTTGAGAATCCCCCGGTAGAGATCAACGACATTGCGTGGTTGACCGCTTCAAATGGCGTCATTCCAGCGAGCCAGAGCGCCAGAGCTCCGATGCCAGTAAGCCCCAGATACAGAAAAAGAATGTACTTGGCTGCCACATGGGAACGCGGCGTGACTTTCTCCGACCAGTCTGAGGACTCTGTCTGGAACAGACGCATGCCGCCTACTCGCAACAGTGGAAGGATCGCCACGGCCATGCCGATAAAACCGATGCCTCCCAGCCAATGCAGCATGGAGCGCCATATCAACAAGCCGGGAGATGAGGTATCCAAACCGGTGAGTACAGTCGAGCCAGTGGTTGTGATGCCAGACATCGTTTCAAAGAACGCATCGGTGTAGCTGATATGGCTGATGAACACCATTGGCAACGCTGCGAAGGTGCATACAACCACCCAACTGCCAGTAGTCAGCAGGTACATATCCCTCGGGCGAAGCTGGGCAGCATCCGGGCGCCCCCGCACAATCAACAGCAAGCCACAGATGAAGGTAATCAAACTCGACCAGAGAAAGGCCGATAGATCGTCGCTACGCTCATAGGCCACCAGTGTGATCATGGGAATAGCCATGCTTATGGCCAGCGTGATCAGAAAAATGCCTAAGATGAAGCCGATAAGCCGAATTGCTGCGAGGGACATAACGAAGCATTCCAAATTAGCACCGAGCAATATTAGATACCCAACCTCAAGGCCCCATAAATTTTGCGTAAAACTTCTACGGGCAATCCCTCAGGCTGCGTACGTCAGAGGGTTTTCAATGAGTCAATCGTGTTCACGGACAAGCAACGGTACTTCGTCAGGGCATGCAAAAACGAAGGACAGCTTGGGTCGTTTTCCGCCGGTCATAGCCATAAAACGCGGTAATCAACTCCATGCAATTGGCTAGTCAGCTCGAATGCAATCAGGTGAGCAAGTCTATGCAATTTCCCATCACGCCTTGACCCAGCGCTGGCGGCTCCAGCTGCTCAACCCATCAACGGCAAACACCAACAGCAACATGGCGAGGATCACCGTGCTGGCCTGGGCCTCCTGGAACAGGCTGAGGCTGACATAGAGCATCTGCCCCAAACCGCCGGCTCCGACAAAACCGAGCACGCTGGCCATGCGGATGTTGTTTTCCCAGCGGTACAGGATGTACGCCAACAGTTGTGGGAACAGGTTGGGCAGGGTGCCGTAACAGAAGGCCCAGACGACGTTGCCGCCCTGCAAACGGATGGCTTCGGCCGGTTGCGGTGGGGTGTTTTCCAGTGCTTCGGCGAACAGTCGGCCCAGCACCCCGGTGGTGTGCATGGCCAGTGCCAGGGTCCCGGCGTTGGGGCCGAGTCCGGCTGCCAGCACCATCAGCGCGGCCCACACCAGTTCGGGAATGGCGCGCAGGGCGTTCAGCACCACGCGCGACGTACTCTGCAGCGGCCATCCGAAACGTCCGGCCGCCGGCAGTGCCAGCACCAGGCCGAACACCGCCGCGAGCAGGGTGCCGAGGGCTGACATGGCCATGGTTTCCACGGCGCCACGGCCGATGGCTTGCAGATGGCCGGCGCTCAGGTCCGGGCTGAGAAAGCGCAGCACGTAGGCGCCCATCTGCTTCAGGTTACCGCTGCCACCCAGTTCGCCGAGGTCGATGCCCAGATAGCGGAACGAAGCGACGACCGCCGCACCAATGCACAGGATCAGCAGCAGGTTGATCAGGCGATTCATGCGAACCTCCAGCGCAGCAGGCGGCTGATCTGATCGGCGAACAGCACCAGGACGAAAAAGGTCAGCAACATGCTCGCCACTTCACCGCCGGCGAACATGCGCAACGACAAGTCGATCTGCTGGCCCAGCCCGCCGGCACCGACGAAGCCCATCACCACCGACGCGCGGATCGCGCACTCCCAGCGGTACACGGTGTACGACAGCAACTCCGCCGCGACATTGGGTAGGATTCCATAGCAGAACGCCGCCAATCGGCCACTGCCGGCTTGCAGCAGTGAGTGGGCGGGACGCTGGTCGACCGACTCGAAAATTTCCGCGTAGACCTTGCCCAGCATGCCGCTGTAGGTGATGGCAATCGCCAGCACCCCGGCCGTCGGGCCAAGGCCGACGGCGCGTACGAACAGCAAGGCCCAGACGATTTCCGGCACGCTGCGCAGGAAGATCAGCAGCCCGCGCACCGGCCAGCGCAACAGTCGGCCCAAGGCGCTCGGGCGACCGCTGCGCGAAGCCGCCGACAACGACAGCGCTCGACTGGCCAGCAGGCTGGCAGGCACCGCCAACAGCAAAGCCAAAGCCATGCCGGCGGTGGCGGTGGCCAGTGTCTGCAGCGTGGCTTGCCACAGCAGCTGGAGGAACTCTTCGCCATGGGCCGGTGGCCAGAAGGCTGAGACAAACCGGCCCATCTCACTCTGGCTGTCGGCCCGGAGCAGCACACCCAGGTCCAGTTCGCTGAAATGAATACCGGGCCACAGCAGGGCAAGTGCCAACAGACTGAGTAGCAGGCGGGGCAGGGTGGCCGGGTCTCGTGTATCGCGCGTCAGCATCGTGGAATCTGCAGGCTCAAGGGCGCCACCGGAACGGGTGGCGACAGCAGTTGTTCGTTGGCGTAGAGCTTGTCGAGCAAATCGTGGTCGACGTCGCTGGCGGGAAGGTCGAACAGGACCTGACCGTCTCGTAAGCCGATGATGCGTGAGAAGTGCGTCAGGGCCAGCTCCACCGCATGCAGGCTGGCGACCAGCGTCACCTTGTGTTCCCGGGCGTGGCGGCAGAGGATCGACAGGGTGTGCCCGGCCAGCACCGGGTCCATCGCCGACACCGGCTCATCGGCCAGCAGCACTTCGGGAGCCTGGTACAGCACGCGGGCAATGCCCACGCGCTGCAGTTGGCCGCCGGACAATTGCTGGCACTGGGCGAACAGCTTGTCACCCAGGTCCAGCTTGGCCAGTGCCGCCCGCGCCCCCGGAACATCCAGCGGGTGCAGCAGACTCAGCAGGCTTTTGGCAAAACCCCACTGGCCGAGCTTTCCGGCCAGCACCGCCGTGACCACCCGTTGCCGCGGTGGCAGTGGCGGCGCCTGGTGAACCAGGCCGATGCGCGCCCGCAGCTGCTGACGCCGATGGGCGCCTAGCTGCCAGGCGTGCTCGCCGAGCACCTCGACCGCGCCGTCGTCCGGGCGCAGGGCGGTGGCCAGCACGTTGAGCAGGCTCGACTTGCCGGCACCGGACGGACCGATGATTGCGACTTGCTCACCGGCACCGATGTGCAGGTCGACCTCATGCAGCGCACGCACGCCATTGCCGTGGGTGAGGCTGACCCGGTTCAGATGCAAGGTCATTTCAGCAGGTCGGCAGCGCGCGCGGCTTCCTCGATGCCCTTGTAGTTCTCAGGCTTGGTCTCGATGAAGCGGCTGGCGGCTTGCAGGTCCAGAATGGCTTTTTGCTCCGGGTTGGCCGGGTCGAGCGCGAGGAAGGCCGCCTTGATTTTGGCAGCCAGGGCCGGGTCGAGGGTACCGCGCACGGTCCAGTTGTAGTCGAAGTAGGCCGGCGTGGTAGCGAAGACCTTGACCTTGTCGGTGTCGACCTTGCCGGCCTTGACCAGTTTTTCCCAGACGCTGGCATTCAGCACGCCGGCATCCACTTTGCCAGCCTGGACCCAGGCGACGGTGGCGTCGTGGGCGCCGGAGTAACCGACACGGCTGAAATAGGTTTCCGGCTTGATGCCGTCCTGCAGCATGAAATAGCGCGGCATCAAACTGCCCGACGTCGACGAGACCGAGCCGAAGGCGAACGATTTGCCCTTGAGGTCGGCCAGCGACTTGACGGCCGGGTCGGCGCTGATGAATTTGCTGGTGAACTGGGCGTCCTGTTCACGCTGTACCAGAGGAATGGCATTGCCGGTTTTCAGCCGCGCCTGCACGAACGTGAAGCCGCCCAGCCAGGCCATGTCGATACGGTCTGTGGCCAGCGCCTCGACCACCGCCGGGTAGTCGGACACCGGTACGAACTCGACTTTCATGCCCAGTTGCTTCTCCAGGTATTCGCCCAGTGGCGTGAACTTGCGCAGCAATTCGGTGGGGGCTTCATCGGGAATGGCGCTGACCTTGAGGGTCTCGGCAGCCTGTGCCAGCAGGGTGGAAAGGGACAAGGTCAGGCCGACGGCCATTGCCAGGGTACGTTTGAGCATGGAAGTTCTCCGGTTCAATAGCGGAAAAATGTCGATGCGCCCCGCACAAGCTGATTGCTGCACGACGCTTCGTGAGGGTAGACGAAAACGCCGCGATTATAGGGACTCCTGTTTGCTTGACCAGCCTTGCAACAAGACTTAAGGCCAAAAAGACCTGTGGGAAAGACCTGTGGGAGCGAGCTTGCTCGCGATAGCAGAGTGTCAGTCAGCATAGTATCGACTGATCCACCGCCATCGCGAGCAAGCTCGCTCCCACAGAGGATCTCTGCTGAACAGCCAATTTTTGCATGACGGACATCCAAGTGTGGGAGCGGGCTTGCTCGCGAAAGCGGCGTGTCAGTCAGCATCAATATCGACTGATCCACCGCCATCGCGAGCAAGCCCGCTCCCACAGGTTTTGCGGTGTCCCACAACTCAGGTGATTTACATCCTTGCCAACGCCTGCGCCAGATCCGCCCGCAGATCCTCCACATCCTCAACCCCCACCGACAACCGCACCAAGCCATCACCAATCCCCAGTTCCGCGCGGGTATCGGGCGGAATGGTGGCGTGGGTCATGATCGCCGGGTGTTCGATCAGGCTTTCCACGCCGCCCAGGCTCTCGGCCAGGGCGAAGATCTGCACGCTTTCAAGGAAACGTTTGGTGCCGGCCAGGTCGCTGTTGAGGTCAAGGGAGATCATCCCGCCGAAACCGTGCATTTGCCGTTGGGCCAGTTCGTGTTGCGGGTGCGACGGCAGGCCGGGGTAGTAGACCCGTGAGACTTGCGGTTGGCGCTCCAGCCACTGCGCCAGCTCCAGCGCGTTGCTGCAATGCCGCTCCATGCGCAGGGCCAGGGTCTTCACCCCGCGCAGGGTGAGGAAGGCATCGAACGGGCCGGCGATGGCGCCGACGGCGTTTTGCAGGAAGCCCAGGCGTTCGGCCAGTTCGGCGTTCTGCCCGACCACGGCGATCCCGCCGATGACGTCGGAGTGACCGTTGAGGTACTTGGTGGTCGAGTGCAGCACGATGTCGAAACCCAGCTCCAGCGGGCGCTGGATCCACGGGCTGGCGAAGGTGTTGTCGGCCACGCAGATGATGCCGCGGGCGCGGCAGGTGCGGGCGATGGCGGCCAGGTCGGTGAGGCGAAGCAGCGGATTGCTCGGTGTCTCGACCATGACCATGCGGGTGTCGTCTTGCAGGGAGGCCTCGAACGCCGCCAGGTCGGTCAGGTCGACGAAGCTGAAGCGGTGTCCGGCGCTGCGCTGGCGCACCTTGTCGAACAGGCGGAAGGTGCCGCCGTACAGGTCGTTACCCGAGACGATGTGCGAGCCGGCGTCGAGCAGTTCGAGCACCGTGGAGATGCTCGCCAGCCCCGAGGCGAAGGCAAAGCCCCGGGTGCCGCCTTCGAGGTCGGCCACGCAGCGCTCCAGCGCCCAGCGCGTCGGGTTGTGCGAACGCCCGTAGTCGAGGCCCTTGTGCACCCCGGGGCTCTGTTGCAGGTAGGTGGAGTTGGCGTAGATCGGCGGCATCAGCGCCCCGGTCGAAGGGTCCGGCACTTGCCCGGCGTGGATCACCCGGGTGGCGAAGCCCTGTGGCGGGGCGTTTTTGTCCTGTTGACTCATGGCAGGGATCTCCGCAAATGGTTGAGCATGTCGGTTCGGGTAATCAGGCCGTGGAAGCCCGAGGCATCCTGGATGATCGCCACCAGTCCACGGCCCAGTTCTGCCTCCAGATCCGCCAGAGAGGCGCCGGGGGACAGGGTTTGCAGTTTGTCGGTCATGGCGCTGGATACGGCCTTGCGAAAGTGCGCAACGTCTTCATGCACACCCAGCAGGATGTCGGACTCGTCGATCACGCCGACCAGTTGTTTGCCGTTCACCAGCACCGGTAGCTGCGAGACATCCGCCAGGCGCATGCGTTGAAATGCCGTCAGTAGCGTGTCATCCGGGCCGACGCTGATCACCCGGCCATCCTCGAAACGCCGCGCGATCAGGTCGCGCAGGTCGCCGTAGTGCTTGCGTTGCAGCAAGCCCTGATCGTTCATCCACTGGTCGTTGTAGACCTTCGACAGGTAACGCGTACCGGTGTCGCAGACGAAGCTCACCACCCGCTTCGGCTGGGTCTGTTCGCGGCAGTAACGCAACGCCGCCGCCAGCAAGGTGCCGGTCGACGAGCCGCCAAGAATCCCTTCGGCGCGCAGCAGCTGGCGGGCATGGTCGAAGCTTTCTTCGTCGCTGATCGAATAGGCGTGGCGCACGCTGGACAGGTCGGCAATCGACGGAATGAAGTCTTCGCCAATGCCTTCCACGGCCCAGGAACCGGGGGTGGGGAGGGTGCCACCGCGGCTGTATTCGGCCATCACCGAGCCGACCGGGTCGGCCAGGACCATTTCCAGGTCCGGCTGCACCCGTTTGAAAAAGCGGGTCAGGCCGGTGAGGGTGCCGGCCGAACCGACGCCGACGACGATGGCGTCCACATCATGCTGGGTTTGCGCCCAGATCTCCGGCGCGGTGCTGCATTCGTGGGCCAGCGGGTTGGCGGGGTTGTTGAACTGGTCGGCGAAGAACGCATCGGGAATTTCCGCGGCCAGCCGCGCGGCAACGTCCTGGTAGTACTCGGGATGGCCCTTGCCGACGTCGGAGCGGGTGATGTGCACCTCGGCGCCCATGGCCTTGAGGTGCAAGACCTTCTCGGTGGACATCTTGTCCGGCACCACCAGCACTACGCGGTAGCCCTTGGCGCGGCCGACCAGGGCCAGGCCGAGGCCGGTATTGCCGGCGGTGGCTTCGACGATGGTGCCGCCGGGCCTGAGGCGACCATCGCGTTCGGCGGTGTCGATCATCGCCAGACCGATGCGGTCCTTGATCGAGCCGCCGGGATTCTGGGATTCGAGTTTGAGAAACAGGGTGCAGGGGCCGGTATCGAATCGGCTGACGCGCACCAATGGGGTGTTGCCGATCAGTTCGAGCACGGCAGGGCGGGAGTTGTCAGGCATGTCGTCACTTCCTTGCGCTATTCGCACTGGGTGGACATCGGCCGGCGCTGTGCCATCAGGCGTCAATCGCCGACATTGCATCGCTAGGACCATAGGCCGGGATCAGGCCTCCCGCAACCTCCCACAGCCGACCGGTCGGCTCGACGCTTTTTCCTCGCCAGCGACCACAAAAAACATAATTTCGCTATTTCCCGGCTCCGAACAGAATGCGGCCAACACCCTGACACCGATAGCCGCAGCAGAAGAACAACAGTGATCAGAATCGAGGCGGCAGCCATGACCGACCTGAATCAAACCACCTTTCAGAAGTGCACAGCCATGACAGTTGATAAAACCGCAATTGATACGCTTGTTGTTGGCGCCGGCCAGGCCGGCGTGGCCATGAGTGAACACCTGAGCAAGCTCGGCGTGCCTCACCTCGTTGTGGAGCGCAATCGTATCGCCGAAGCCTGGCGCACTGGTCGCTGGGATTCGCTGGTAGCCAACGGCCCTGCCTGGCACGACCGCTTCCCGGGGCTGGAATTCGACGGTCTGGACCCGGATGCCTTCGCCGGGAAAGAGCAGGTGGCTGAGTACTTCGAAGCCTACGCCCGCAAGTTCAACGCACCGATCCGCACCGGCGTGGACGTGAAGAAAGTCGAACGTAACACCGACCGTCCAGGCTTCACTGTCGAAACTTCCGATGGCGTGATCGAGGCACGGCACGTGGTGGTCGCCACCGGTCCGTTCCAGCGTCCGGCCATTCCGCCGATTGCTCCCGAAATCGCCGGCATCAGCCAGATTCACTCCGCCCAATACTACAACCCGCAGCAACTGGCCGAAGGCGCGGTGCTGGTGGTGGGCGCCGGTTCCTCGGGCGTGCAGATCGCCGATGAACTGCAACGTTCCGGCAAACAGGTCTACCTGTCGGTGGGCGCCCATGATCGTCCGCCCCGTGCCTATCGCAACCGTGATTTCTGCTGGTGGCTGGGGGTGCTCGGCGAGTGGGATGCCGAGGCCATGCAGCCCGGCAAAGAACACGTGACTATCGCCGTGAGCGGTGCCCGTGGCGGCCACACCGTGGACTTCCGTCGCCTGGCTCACCAGGGCATGACCCTGGTCGGCCTGACCCAGGCGTTCAATGGCGCTGTGGTGAGTTTCGAAAATAACCTCGCCGACAACATCCAGCGCGGCGATGAAAACTACCTGGCGTTGCTCGACAAGGCCGACGCCTATATCGAACGCAACGGCCTGGACCTGCCGCTGGAACCCGAAGCCCGGGCCATGCTGGCGGACCCGGATTGCGTGACAAATCCAATCCTGGAGCTGGACCTGCTCAAGGCCGGCGTCACCACGATCATCTGGGCCACCGGTTACTCCACCGATTACAGCTGGCTGAAGGTCGATGCCTTCAAGGAAAACGGCAAGCCGCAGCACCAGCGCGGCGTGTCGGCCGAGCCGGGGGTGTATTTCGTCGGGTTGCCTTGGCAGTCCCGTCGCGGCTCCGCGTTTATCTGGGGTGTTTGGCACGACGCCAAGCACATCGCCGATCACATCGTTAAACAGCACACCTATCTCAACTATCGGGATGCGACCCAGCGTCAAGCCGAAGCCGCCCGTGCACCTCTTCAGAAAGCCAGCCTCATGGGAGTTCGTTAATGCCTACTCATACCCGCATCCGCATGTTCAACACCAAAGACACCTACCCGAACCAGACGCTGGACAACGATTTGTGCCAGGCCGTGCGCGCCGGCAACACCGTGTATGTGCGTGGCCAGGTCGGCACCGATTTCAACGGCCAACTGGTGGGCCTCGGTGATCCGCGCGCCCAGGCCGAGCAGGCCATGCGCAACGTCAAGCAACTGTTGGAAGAGGCGGGCAGCGACATGAGCCATATCGTCAAGACCACCACCTACCTGATCGACCCGCGCTACCGCGAGCCGGTCTACCAGGAAGTCGGCAAGTGGCTCAAGGGTGTGTTCCCGATCTCCACCGGCCTGGTGGTCAGCGCCCTCGGCCAGCCGCAGTGGCTGATGGAAATCGACGTGATCGCTGTCATCCCTGAATAAGGAATTCGCCATGACTTTTTCCATCGTGGGTCGCTGCGCCGAGACCGGCCAGCTGGGCATTGCCATCAG
Source organism: Pseudomonas sp. BF-R-19 (assembly GCF_019956445.1). Taxonomy (NCBI): domain Bacteria; kingdom Pseudomonadati; phylum Pseudomonadota; class Gammaproteobacteria; order Pseudomonadales; family Pseudomonadaceae; genus Pseudomonas; species Pseudomonas sp. BF-R-19. The sequence goes on along the minus strand of NZ_JAHBDN010000100.1, from coordinate 6,418 downwards.
CTCCTCGAGCATTGCCGTCGGCGCGCGCTGCCCGTGGCTGCGTGCCGGTGTCGGCGCGGTGTCGAGCCAGAACATCACGTTGCCGGCCCTCGGCCCGCAGATCCTCGATGAACTGGCCAACGGCTCGGCGCCGCCCCAGGCGCTGGACCATTCGTTGACCCGCAACGGCTACAGCCAATACCGCCAGGTGGCGGTGGTCGATGCCCACGGGCGCACGGCGATGTTCAGCGGCAACCATGCGCTGGGCATCAACAACGCGGTGGCCGGTGACCAATGCGTGGCGGCCGGCAACCTGCTGGCCAACAGTGGGGTGATCGAGGCGATGGTCGCGGCGTTCGAAAACAGTGAAGGCTGCCTCGCCACCCGGCTGATGAACGCCTTGCAGGCCGGGCAGGATGCCGGTGGCGAAGCCGGCGCGGTGCACTCGGCGGCGCTGTCGGTGGTGGGTGATCTGACCTGGCCGATGGTCGACCTGCGGGTGGATTGGGCCGATGAAAACCCGATCGGCGAGCTGGGCAAACTGTGGACGGCCTACGAGCCGCAATTGCAGGACTACCTGACCCGCGCCCTCAATCCGACTCTGGCCCCCGCCTATGGAGTGCCCGGCGATGAGTAAGTTGCGCAGCCGCGCCATGCTCGCGCGGTTGATCGGGTTCGCCACGGTCAGCCGCGATTCGAACCTGGAGCTGATCGAGTTCGTGCGCGACTACCTGCACGGACTGGGCGTGGATTGCGAACTGATCTACAACGCCGAGCGGACCAAGGCCAATCTGTTGGCCACGGTCGGCCCGCGTGTGGTTGGCGGCATCGTGCTGTCCGGGCACACCGACGTGGTGCCGGTGGACGGCCAGGCCTGGACGGTCGAACCGTTCTGCCTGAGCGAGGCGAACGGCAAGCTTTACGGTCGCGGCACCGCCGACATGAAAGGCTATCTGGCCTCGGTGCTGGCAGCGGTGCCGATGTTTCTCTCCAGCCCTTTGAAGCGCCCGGTGCATTTGGCGTTTTCCTATGACGAAGAGGTCGGTTGCCTCGGCGTGCGCGGCTTATTGGAAGTGCTGCCCCAACGCATCCCGGCACCGGCGTTGTGTTTGATCGGTGAGCCGACCGAGCTCAAGCCGGTGCTCGGTCACAAGGGAAAACTGGCGATGCGTTGCCATGTGCGCGGCGCTGCCTGTCATTCCGCCTACGCGCCTTACGGGGTCAATGCCATCGAGCAGGCCGCACGCCTGATCGGTCGGCTGGGCGACATCGGCGCCACCCTGGCCCGGCCGCAACTGCATGACAAACGCTTCGATCCGGCGTTCTCGACCGTGCAGGTCGGAGTGATCCAGGGCGGTACGGCGCTGAACATCGTGCCAGCGGATTGCCGTTTCGATTTCGAGATCCGCGCCTTGCCGGACTTCGCCCCGCAAGTGGTCGTCGATGAATTGCAGGACTACGCCGAGCAGACGCTGCTGCCGGCCATGCAGGCCGTGGACACCGATACCGGTATCCGCTTTGAAAAAATCTCGTCCTATCCCGGCCTGGCGACACCCGCCGACAGCGCGGCGGCCCGGCTGATTGCCCGGCTGTGCGGCAGCGACGAGTTCAGCACCGTGGCCTTTGGCACCGAAGGCGGGCTGTTCGATCAGGCCGGTATTCCTTCGGTGGTCTGCGGTCCCGGCAGCATGGACCAGGGGCACAAGCCCGATGAATTTGTCAGCGTTGTTCAGATGGCGGCCTGTGACCGCCTGATGGATCGCCTGGCGGCTTACTTGAGTGAATCCGAACACCCATAACAACAACGGGCCGACAAGCCCCGAGGAAGCGATCCATGTCCAGATCCTTGCGTTGCAGTGTTCCGTTTACCCTGGCGTTGCTGAGTGCCAGCGTGTGGGCGGCCCCCCAGGACCTCACCGTGATTTCCTTCGGTGGTGCTACCAAACAGGCCCAGGATAAGGCCTATTTCCAGCCCTTCAACGCCAGCGGCGCGGGCAACATCATCGCCGGTGAGTACAACGGCGAGCTGTCGAAGATCAAGGCCATGGTCTCCGCCGGCCACACCAGTTGGGACGTGGTGGAAGTCGAAAGCCCCGAGCTGTTGCGCGGCTGCGAGGAGGGCCTGTTCGAGAAGCTCGATGCGGGACGCTTCGGTGATTCGGCAAACTTTGTGCCCGGTGCGCTGACCGAATGTGGGGTTGCCACTTACGTCTGGTCGATGGTCATGGCTTACGACCAGAGCAAGCAGGCCAAGGCGCCGCAGTCCTGGGCCGACTTCTGGAATGTCGCCGACTTCCCGGGCAAGCGCGGCCTGCGCAAGAGCGCCAAGTACACCCTGGAAATCGCCTTGCTCGCCGACGGCGTCAAGGCGGACGACGTGTACAAGGTCTTGAACACCCCGCAAGGCGTGACGCGGGCCTTTGCCAAGCTCGACCAGATCAAGCCGAACATCCAGTGGTGGGAGGCGGGCGCGCAACCGGCGCAATGGCTGGTGGCCGGGGACGTGGTAATGAGCGCGGCCTACAACGGGCGGATTGCCTCGGCGCAGAAGGAAGGCATGAAGCTGAGCATCGTCTGGCCGCAGAGCCTGTACGACCCGGAATACTGGGCGGTGGTCAAAGGCACGCCGAACAAGGCGTTGGCGGAAAACTTCATCGCCTTCGCCAGCCAGCCGCAGACGCAAAAAGTCTTCTCGGAAACCATCCCCTACGGACCGGTACATCGCCAGACCCTGTCATTGCTGCCCAAGGACGTGCAGGAGCAACTGCCGACCGCCGAGGCCAATCTGGCCGGCGCGCGGGCCGTGGACGCGGAGTTCTGGGTCGACCATGGCGAAGAGCTTGAACAACGCTTCAATGCCTGGGCTGCGCGCTGACACAGGCACCGCATAACCCCCTGTGGGAGCGGGCTTGCTCGCGAAAGCGGTATGTCAGTCACATCGATGCTGGATGTGCCGCCGTCTTCGCGAGCAAGCCCGCTCCCACAAAAAAGCCTGGTGCAAAACCCCGGGTTCAAGCTTTGCTGCCTGCGCGCAGTGGTGATGGTAGTCAGTTAAAACACAGGCCCCTGTGGGAGCGGGCTTGCTCGCGAAAGCGGTATGTCAGTCACATCGATGCTGGATGTGCCGCCGTCTTCGCGAGCAAGCCCGCTCCCACAAAAAAGCCTGGTGCAAAACCCCGGGTTCAAGCTTTGCTGCCTGCGCGCAGTGGTGATGGTAGTCAGTTAAAACACAGGCCCCTGTGGGAGCGGGCTTGCTCGCGAAAGCGGTCTGTCAGTCACATCGATGTTGGGTGTGCCGCCATCTTCGCGAGCAAGCCCGCTCCCACAAAAAAGCCTGGTGCAATACCTCGGGCACACCGGGTTGAAATGATTGTGTAATTCGGGATGGTCGTTTATCGGGCGTATGGCTATGCTCAGCGAGTTTGCCAATCGCCAAAAAATAACAACCACAGTGAAAACATGAGCCAATCAGACACGCGTGCGAATGTTCTAGCGCAGTATCCGGAAGACTCCCGCGAGGCCGCGGCGTTGCTCAAGCAGGCAGTGCCGCTGATGGTTCGTCACAACATTGCGCCCAACCCGGTGCACTACGCGCTCTGGTACACCTACAGCAAAGGCCAGGAGCCGGAGCTCAATCGGCACCTGGACCGGCTGGTCAGCGATTTCGACTATTTCCCGCCGGAGTCGGCCACCAAACTGTTTCGCGAGTACATCATCCGTGATGAGCTGGCGGATGCCCGTTCCGGGCAGCAGGACGCAATCAACCTGGTCGACGACATGGAGCGCGATGTTTCGCGCAGCGTGAAAGGCAACCAGAATTTCCAGGCCAGCCTCGGCCAATACCTGCAGATGCTCGAAGAACCCGCCAGCGAGCGCTTGCCGAGCATCCTGATCCAGCTGCAACAGAGTACCCGGCTGATGCAGGGCCAGCAGGAACACTTCCTCGCCCAGTTGCAGTCGGCGCAGCATGAAATCAAAAGCCTGCGGGACAAACTGGAGCGCGCCCAATTGGCCGCGACCCTCGATGGCCTGACCGAATTGCTCAACCGCACTACCTTCAACCGCCAGCTTGAACAGGCCATGGGCAACGTGGCGACGGGCGTGGCGCTGGTGATGCTGGATATCGACCACTTCAAGCAATTCAACGACCAGTACGGCCATCCCTTGGGCGACCGCGTGCTGCAGCATGTCGCCCGGGTGTTGCGCGATTCGCTGTCCGGCGAAGCGTTCGCGGCGCGTTATGGCGGTGAGGAGTTTTGCGTGGTGCTCAAGGATTGCCCGGACCTGGCCGCCGCGGGCGCTTTTGCCGAGCGCCTGCGCCTGAAAATCCAGGCGCTGCGGGTCAAGGCCCGGGGCACCGACACGGTGCTGGACACCATCACCGCGTCGTTCGGCGTGGCCCATGCGCAAACTGGCGACACGCCGGAAAGCCTGTTGACCCGCGCCGACGATGCGCTGTACCAGGCCAAGCGAAACGGGCGTAATCAGGTACGTTAGCCGAGGATGAAGTAGACCTTGCGCACCTTGGTGAGGTTTTCCCAGGTGCCGTTGAATCCGCTGGCGACCACGAAGGAATCACCGGGGCCGAACGTGCGCGCGACGCCCTCGGCATCGGTCAGGCGCACGCTGCCTTCGAGGATGTGACACAGCTCGTCGTAATCGCACTGGCAACGCTCGCGGTGCGGTCCCGCCTCCCAGATGCCGGCCACGGCGTTTTTCCCGGGCGCCACAAAGTGCCGCCAACTCTTGCTGCTGTAAGGCGCGTCGACCACGGCCGGGTCGTTGATTTGTGTTTCACGGGGGGCAAGGTCGCTGGCGAAGTCGATGACGTGCCGGGGCAGGGCTGTGGACATGGTGGTCTCCGGATCAGGAATCGAAACCGATGCCAAAGGCATCGAAGGTCTTGAGCAGCAGGTCGCGGTGACCGTCGCGGTCTTCGCGCGCCAGTGAGCGCTGGGCCAGTTTCACGCCGACATAACGCAAGGGTTCGGGCGGAAAACGGAACGGCGCCTTGGAGGTCATCAGCAGTTCGGTGCGTTCGGTGCGCTCGCCGGCCAGCAGGTCGAGCATGTTCAATGCAGCGAAACGGCTGGCGGACACCCCTTGCCCGGTGAAGCCCAAGGCATAGGCGACGCGGCCCTGGTGCTCGCAGCCGGTGAACATCGTGGTGCGTGCGGAGGTGTCGATGATGCCGCCCCAGGCATGGCTGAAATGCACACCGCGCAGGGCCGGGAAGGTCTGCTGAAATTGTTCGGCCAGACGCTGGAAGCTTTGCGGGCGTTGGGTCAGGGCTTCGTCGCGGCGTCCGCCGAAATGGTAGATGGCATCAAAGCCGGCCCAGAGAATGCGGTTGTCGGCGGTCTTGCGCAGGTAGTGGAACTGGTTGCCGGCGTCGGCGATGCCGTAGCGCCCGGTCCAGCCAATGGCTTGCAGTTGCGCATCGCTCAAGGGTTCGCTGACCAGGCTGTAGTCGTAGACCGGGATCACGCTCGATGCCAGATGGCCGAGCAGCGGCGGGGCGATGTTGGTGGCGAGGGCGATCTGCCCGGCAATCACTTCTCCGTTGGCTGTACGCAGGCGCAAGTTGTCTTTGTCCGCATTCAGTTGCAGGACCGGGCTGTTTTCGAACAGTTGAATGCCTTGCTCAAGGCAAACACGGCGCAATTCAGCGGCCATTTTCGCCGGGTTGAGCAGGGCGTAATTGGGCTCGAACAGGCCGGCCGCATACGCCGGTGAATCAAGCTTCTGTGCCAGGTCGCTGCCTTCCAGCCACTGGCAGTCGATACCGAACCGCGCGTAGTTGCGTTGCATCGCGCGCAACCCGTCGATCTGCCAAGGCTGACTGGCGACGTTGAGTTTGCCCTGGCGTTCGAACTCGACATGCATGCCGAAACGATCCAGGTCGGCGGCCAGTTCATCGAGGTTCTGCCGGCCCAGGCGGATCAGTTGCTCTGCTTCATCCGGCCAGCGCTTGAGCGCGTTGGAGACGCCATGGGAAATGCTCGGCGCGCAGAAACCGCCATTGCGCCCACTGGCCTCACCGCCGCAGCGTCGCGCCTCGATGATCGCGATGCTCAGCCCGGGGTTGCGCTGGCGCGCCAGCAGCGCCGTCCACAATCCGGTAAAGCCACCGCCGACCACCGCCAGGTCGCACTGCACCGTGCCGGTGACGGAAGGTGCGGCGGGCGGCGGGGTGACGGTGTCCTGCCAAAAGGGATGGGGCAGGACGTGGTCGAGGGAATCGAGACGCGGTGGGGCATTCATGCTGAAACTCCGGCGGTGTGTCGGGCAGCGACGATTGCGTTCGGTTGCCCGACGGTTTTTGTTGTTATGGCTAGAGGTCTGGCAGCGCCATGATCGCGCGGGCGGCAATGTCGGTGCCGCGGGTCGCCTGCATGCGTTCGCTGAACGCTATGAGGCCTGTCTCTTATACCCATCT
>NZ_JAHBDN010000099.1:0-17741 GCF_019956445.1 Pseudomonas sp. BF-R-19 | reverse complement strand
TGGACAGCGGGGCGCCGGAGTTGCGCGCCGACTCGCGCTACAACCGCGACAACGCCTACATCACCCAGCATTACGCGCTGTCCAGCGACCTGTTCGCGGTGATGATCAAGACCGCGCCGGAAGGCTGTCTGAACTACAAGACCCTGGTCCTCGCCGACCGCCTGGCCTGGGAGCTGCAACAGTATCCGGGTGTGCAGGCGACCGCGTCCTTGGTCAACGCGGTACGCCAGATCACCGCCGGCACCTACGAAGGCAACCCCAAGCTCAACAGCATCCAGCGCAACCAGGACGTGCTCAACTACGCCGCCCAGCAAGCCTCGGTCAACTCGCCGGAGCTGTTCAACACCGACTGCTCGCTGATGCCGGTGATCACCTTCCTCAAGGATCACAAGGCCGAGACCCTGGACGCGGTGGTGGCGATTGCCGACCAGTTCGCCAAGGAAAACAGCACCGCGGATCGCCAGTTCCTGCTCGCCGCCGGCACCGCCGGTATTGAAGCCGCGACCAACATCGTGGTCCGCGAAGCCAACCGCACCATGCTGCTGTACGTCTACGCGGCGGTGACGCTGTTCTGCCTGATCACCTTCCGCAGCTGGCGCGCCACGCTGGTGGCCCTGTTGCCGCTGGTGCTGACCTCGATCCTCTGCGAAGCCTTGATGGTGGCCATGGGCATCGGCGTGAAAGTCGCGACCCTGCCGGTGATCGCCCTCGGCGTGGGCATCGGCGTGGACTACGCCTTGTACCTGCTCAGCGTGCAGTTGCACTTCCAGCGCCAGGGCTTGCCGCTGTCCGAGGCCTACCGCAACGCCGTGTCCTTCACCGGCCGCGTGGTCGGGCTGGTGGGCATCACTCTGGCCGCTGGCGTGGTGTGCTGGGTCTGGTCGCCGATCAAGTTCCAGGCCGACATGGGCATCCTGCTGACCTTCATGTTCCTGTGGAACATGCTCGGCGCGCTGATCCTGATTCCGGCCCTGTCCTACTTCCTGCTGCGCGAACGGGCCCCTCAGCCTGGTGCTGTCGCGGCCACCGAAACCACTGAATCCACTGAACGTCCTGGCATGCCGCATGCCGTGACCACTTCCGAGTAAGCCAAGATGTCTGATTACAAAGCTCCCCTGCGCGACATGCGCTTCGTCCTCAACGAGGTTTTCCAGGTGTCCCGGCTCTGGGCACAATTGCCCGGCCTGGCCGAGGTGATCGATGAAGAGACCGCCGCCGCCATCCTCGAAGAGGCCGGCAAGATCAGCGCCGAAGTGATCGCGCCACTGAACCGCGCCAGCGACGAACAGGGTTGCACCTGGAACGACGGCGCGGTCACCGCCCCGGACGGTTTTGCCCAGGCCTATCAAGCCTTCGCCGAAGGCGGTTGGGTGGGTGTCGGCGGTGATCCGCAGTACGGCGGTATGGGCATGCCCAAGGCCATTTCGGCCCAGGTCGAAGAGATGGTCAACGCGGCCAGCCTGTCGTTCGGCCTGTACCCGATGCTGACCGCCGGCGCCTGCCTGTCGATCAAGGCCCACGCCAGCGAAGAACTGAAAGCCACCTATTTGCCGAACATGTACGCCGGCATCTGGACCGGTTCGATGTGCCTGACCGAAGCCCATTCCGGTACCGACCTGGGCCTGATCCGCACCAAGGCCGAACCCCAGGCTGACGGCAGCTACACCATCAGTGGCAGCAAGATCTTCATCACCGGTGGTGAGCACGACCTGACCGAAAACATCATCCATCTGGTGTTGGCGCGCCTGCCGGATGCACCGGCCGGGCCGAAAGGCATCTCGCTGTTCCTGGTGCCGAAAGTGCTGGTCAACGCCGACGGCTCGCTGGGTGAAAACAACGCACTGTCCTGCGGCTCCATCGAACACAAGATGGGCATCAAGGCCTCCGCCACCTGCGTGATGAACTTCGACGGCGCCACCGGCTGGATCGTCGACGCGCCGAACAAAGGCCTGGCGGCCATGTTCACCATGATGAACTACGAGCGTCTGGGCGTGGGCATCCAGGGCCTGGCCCAGGGCGAGCGTTCGTACCAGAACGCTGTCGCCTACGCCCGTGACCGCCTGCAAAGCCGCGCACCGAGCGGCGCGCAGCACAAGGACAAGGCCGCCGACCCGATCATCGTGCACCCGGACGTGCGCCGCATGCTGCTGACCATGAAAGCCTTGAACGAAGGCGGCCGTGCGTTCTCCAGCTACGTGGCCCTGCAACTGGACATCGCCAAGTACAGCGAAGACGCCCCGACACGCCAGCGCGCGCAGGACCTGGTATCGCTGCTGACCCCGGTGGCCAAGGCCTTTCTCACCGACATGGGCCTGGAAACCACCCTCCACGGCCAGCAGGTCTTCGGCGGCCACGGCTACATCCGCGAATGGGGCCAGGAGCAACTGGTGCGCGATGTGCGCATCACCCAGATCTACGAAGGCACCAACGGCATCCAGTCCCTGGACCTGGCCGGACGCAAGATCGTCGGCAGCGGCGGGGCGCTGTACCGCTTGTTCGCCTCGGAAATCCGCGAGTTCACCGCCAACGCTGGCGCTGATCTTGCCGAGTTCACCCAGCCGCTGAACGCCGCCGTCGCCACCCTCGACGACCTGACCGCGTGGCTGCTGGACCGGGCCCAAAACAACCCGAATGAAATCGGCGCGGCCTCGGTCGAGTACCTGCACGTGTTCGGCTACACCGCGTACGCCTACATGTGGGCACGCATGGCCAAGGCCGTCATGAGCGGCGACGCCGAGGACGAGTTCTACACCAGCAAATTGGCCACCGCGCGTTTCTACTTCGCCCGGTTGCTGCCGCGTATCCACTCGTTGAGCGCATCGGCCAAGGCCGGCAGCGACTGCCTCTACGAGCTGCAAGCCGATCAGTTCTGATCGAAAGAACAAGGAACCTTAATCATGATGGCGACAAAAATAATTCCGCCCGCCGACGGCGCTTATGCCTATCCCTTGCTGATCAAGCAATTGCTGCTGTCCGGCGTGCGCTACGAGCCGGGCCGGGAAATCGTCTACGCCGACAAGCTGCGCTACAGCTACCAGACCCTCAACAAGCGTATTCGCCGCCTGGCCAATGCGCTGACGGCGGCCGGGGTCAAGGCCGGTGACACCGTGGCCCTGCTCGATTGGGACAGCCACCGTTACTTGGAGTGTTTCTTCGCCGTGCCGATGATCGGCGCGGTTCTGCACACCGTGAACATTCGCCTGTCGCCGGAGCAGGTGCTGTTCACCATGAACCACGCCGAGGATGACCTGGTGCTGGTGCACGATGATTTCCTGCCCCTGGTCGAGCAAATCCACGGTCGACTGGAAACCGTAAAAGGCTACCTGCAGCTCACCGATGACGAGGCGACCAACACTTCGCTGCCAGTGCTGGGCGAGTACGAGCACCTGCTGTCCCTGGCCCCGGACCAGTACGACTTCCCCGATTTCGACGAGAACTCGGTCGCCACGCTGTTCTACACCACCGGCACCACCGGCGACCCGAAAGGCGTGTACTTCAGCCACCGGCAACTGGTGCTGCACACCCTGAATGCCGTCGGCACCCTGGGCGTCTATCAGGGCCAGCCGCTGCTGCGTTCCGACGATGTGTACATGCCCATCACGCCGATGTTCCATGTGCATGCCTGGGGCGTACCGTATGTCGCGACGCTGATGGGCATCAAGCAGGTCTACCCCGGCCGCTACGAACCCAACAGCCTGGTCAAGCTGTACCGCGAAGAGAAGGTGACCTTCTCCCACTGCGTGCCGACCATTTTGCAGATGATCCTCAACTGCGAAGAAGGCAAGGCGACCCGTTTCGACGGCTGGAAAATGCTCCTCGGTGGCAGCGCGCTGACCCTGGGCGTGGCCAGCGAAGCCAATGCCAAAGGCATGGTAGTGCACGCCGGCTACGGCATGTCCGAGACCTGCCCGTTGCTGTGCCTGACCTACCTGCGCGATGAAGACCTGCAACTGTCCGCCGAAGCGCAACTACCGATCCGCATCAAGACCGGCACGCCGGTGCCCTTGGTCGACCTGAAGATCATCGACGCCGAGGGCAATGACGTGGCCCATGACGGTGAGTCCCTGGGCGAGATCGTGGTGCGCGCGCCGTGGCTGACCCAGGGCTATCTGAAAGCCCCGGACAAAGGTGCGGAGCTGTGGCACAACGGCTGGCTGCACACCGGCGACATGGCCTCGATCGACCCATTGGGCGGCGTGGAAATCAAGGATCGCATCAAGGACGTGATCAAGACCGGCGGCGAGTGGATCAGCTCACTGGAACTGGAGAGCCTGATCAGCGAACACCCGGGCGTGATGTCCGTCGCCGTGGTGGGCATTGCCGACGAACAATGGGGTGAACGCCCGATGGCCATGGTCGTCTGCGAGCCGGGGCAATACCTCGACCGCAAGATCCTGGAGGTGCATTTGCAAGCCTTCGTCGACGGCGGGCGCATCAACAAATGGGCGATCCCCAAGCAGTTCAAGTTCGTGTCCGAAATCCCCAAGACCAGCGTCGGCAAGATCAACAAGAAGCTGATTCGGGAAACTGAAGCGAACTAAGGGATACGCCTGCCACCGTCGCCGATGGTCGCAACTTTTTTGTAGGAGCGAGCTTGCTCGCGATGGACTTGAGGGCGCCGCGTCTAACCAGTAAACACGCGTAATCGTTAACGACCATCGCGAGCAAGCTCGCTCCTACAACGAGTCCAGCAGCAGGCGGTTTCTGGATAGCCCGGTCGGCGTCATCTTTGTCATAGTCCTCGGCAAAGATAATGCCCCGTTGGTCGCAGTTTTCAGCGCTTGTGCCAAGCTGAACGGGGTATTGAACCGCCGCGCATTCAACTGCCGGCCAGTCAGACCCAAGGAAGCCCACGACATGAACCTCGCCCGTGCATCAAACGTCCGCAAAGAGTTCTACAAAGCCGTCTGGTTCTATTTCAAAGTGGTGTGGCCGATCTTCTCGGTACTGCTTTTGGTGATCATTGCGTTTGGCCTCATCATCGCCCAGCTGGAAGGGTGGGGGCCTTTTGACGGTGTCTACTTCGCCTTCGTGACGGGCCTGACCATCGGCTATGGAGAGCTGGTGCCCAAGCTGGGTGTGTCGCGAGTGCTGGCGATCCTGCTGGGTTTCAACGGCGTGCTGATGACCGCGACATTCGCGGCGATCAGTGTCCGGGCGATTGAAGTGACCGTGACGGCGTCACGGCAGAAGGAAGAGTAGGGGAGGTCAACCGTGTGAAGCAAACACACAACCCCCTGTGGGAGCGGGCTTGCTCGCGAAGAGGCCAGTACATTCAACATCGATGTCGCCTGAACTGACGCCTTCGCGAGCAAGCCCGCTCCCACAGTTATTCAATCGGGATCCTCCAGACTAAGCCTCCCAGCCCGCCCCAGTCACCGCCGCCTGCACCAGCGGGTGCAAATCCGCCCCCTGATGCTCCGTCTGCCAGGCCAGCAACTCCTTGCGCATGCTCGGCGCCCAGTACATCTGCATATGATTGCGCACGCTGAGCACCGCCTGTTGCTGGTCCGGCTGGCTGGCGAAGTACTGGGCGATCTGGTTGGCCATCTTGATCAGGTTGTCAGTACTCATCGGCGTACCTCCGCTTTGGCGCCACGGGCCCGGTCCTTGAGCAGACGATGCTGTTCATCGCTGAACTCCTGGAAGCGCTTCTGCCACTCCGAAGGGTGGTAGACGCGGCTGACTTCCACGGCGGTGACCTTGTACTCCGGACAGTTAGTGGCCCAGTCGGAGTTGTCGGTGGTGATCACGTTGGCGCCCGATTCCGGGAAGTGGAAGGTGGTGTACACCACGCCCGGCGCGACCCGTTCGGTGATCCGCGCCCGCAGCACGGTCTGCCCGGCGCGGCTGCCAATGCCGACCCAGTCACCTTCGTTGATGCCACGGCTCTCGGCGTCGGTCGGGTGGATTTCCAGGCGGTCTTCGTCATGCCAGGCGACGTTGTCGGTACGTCGGGTCTGGGCACCGACGTTGTACTGGCTGAGGATGCGCCCGGTGGTCAGCAGCAGCGGGTAGCGACTGTTGACCTTTTCCTCGGTAGGCACGTAGCCGGTGAGCATGAAGCGCCCCTTGCCGCGCACAAACTCTTCGATGTGCATGGTCGGCGTGCCGTCCGGTGCCTCGGCGTTGCACGGCCATTGCAGGCTGCCGTGGCGGTCCAGTTCGGCGTAGCTGACGTTGGTGAAAGTCGGCGTGAGGCTGGCGATTTCATCCATGATTTGCGACGGATGTTTGTAGTTCATCGGGTAACCGAGGGCATTGGCCAGCGCCACCGTGCCTTCCCAGTCGGCCTTGCCGCCCAGCGGGTCCATGACCTTGCGCACCCGGGAGATGCGTCGCTCGGCGTTGGTGAAGGTGCCGTCTTTTTCCAGGAACGAGCAGCCCGGCAGGAACACGTGGGCGAACTTGGCGGTTTCGTTGAGGAAAATATCCTGCACCACTATGCATTCCATGGCCGACAGAGCCGCGGTGACGTGCTGGGTATTGGGGTCGCTCTGGGCGATGTCTTCGCCTTGGCAATACAGGCCCTTGAAGCTGCCGCCCAAGGCTGCCTCGAACATGTTGGGGATACGCAGGCCCGGGTCGGGTTGCAGGGTGACGTTCCAGGCCTGTTCGAACTGCGCCCGTACCACCTCGTTGGAGACGTGCCGGTAGCCGGGCAGCTCATGGGGGAAGGAACCCATGTCGCAGGAGCCCTGGACGTTGTTCTGTCCGCGCAGCGGGTTCACGCCCACGCCTTCGCGGCCGATGTTGCCGGTGGCCATGGCCAGGTTGGCGATGCCCATCACCGAAGTACTGCCCTGACTGTGTTCGGTGACGCCCAAACCGTAGTAGATCGCCGCATTGCCACCGGTGGCATACAGGCGCGCAGCGGCACGGATGTCGGCAGCGGGTACACCGCAGATTGGGCCAAGGGCTTCCGGCGAGTTATCCGCACGGCTGACGAACTCGCTCCACTGGGCGAAATCGCCAGGCTCACAACGGGAGTCGATAAAGTCTTGTTTGAGCAGTCCTTCAGTGACAATCACATGAGCCAGCGCATTGAGCATGGCGACGTTGGTACCGGGGCGCAGGGCCAGGTGATACTCGGCGCGGGCATGCACCGTATCCACCAGATCAATGCGTCGTGGGTCGATGACGATCAGCCGCGCGCCTTCACGCAGGCGGCGTTTGAGTTGGGAGGCGAACACCGGGTGGGCGTCGCTGGGGTTGGCACCCATCACCAGGATCACGTCGGCCTGCATCACCGAGTCGAAACTCTGGGTGCCGGCGGACTCGCCCAACGTTTGCTTCAGACCATAACCGGTCGGCGAGTGGCAGACCCGCGCACAGGTGTCGACGTTGTTGTTGCCGAAGGCGGCGCGCACCAGTTTCTGTACTAGGTAGGTTTCTTCGTTGGTGCAGCGGCTGGAAGTGATGCCACCAATGGAGTCGCGGCCATATTTTTGCTGCAAGCGACGGAATTCGCTGGCGGCGTAGGTCACCGCTTCATCCCAGCTGACTTCCTGCCACGGGTCGCTGATGTGTTTGCGGATCATCGGTTTGGTGATGCGGTCCGGGTGCGTGGCGTAGCCCCAGGCAAAGCGCCCTTTGACGCAGGAGTGGCCGTGGTTGGCCTGGCCGTTCTTGTCCGGAACCATGCGCACCAGCTGGTCGCCTTTCATCTCGGCGCGGAACGAGCAGCCCACGCCGCAATAGGCGCAAGTGGTGATCACACTGCGTTCGGGCTGCCCCAGTTCGACCACGCTTTTTTCCATCAGCGTCGCTGTAGGGCAGGCCTGCACACAGGCGCCGCAGGACACGCATTCCGAATCGAGGAAGTTCTCGCCACCGGCGGCCGCGACACGGGATTCAAAACCGCGCCCGGTAATGGTCAGGGCAAAGGTGCCCTGGGTTTCTTCACAGGCTCGCACGCAGCGGTTGCAGACGATGCACTTGCTCGGGTCGTAGTCGAAGTAGGGGTTGGACGTGTCCTTCACGTCGGCCAGATGGTTCTCGCCTTCATAGCCATAACGCACTTCCCGCAGGCCAACCTGGCCGGCGACGGTTTGCAGCTCGCAATTGCCGTTGGCCGAGCAGGTCAGGCAGTCCAGCGGGTGATCGGAAATGTACAGCTCCATGACGTTGCGCCGCAGCGTTGCGAGCTTGGGCGTCTGGGTGTGCACGCTCATGCCTTCGCTGACCGGTGTGGTGCAGGACGCCGGATAACCGCGCATGCCGTCGATCTCCACCAGACACATGCGGCAGGAGCCGAAGGCTTCCAGGCTGTCGGTGGCGCAGAGTTTGGGAATGGTGGTGCCCAGCAACGCGGCGGCACGCATCACCGAGGTGCCTTCGGGCACGCTGATGCTGCGGCCATCGATGTTCAGGGTGACTTGCACCTGGCTGTCGCGGGCTGGAGTGCCGAGGTCGATATCGGTTTTCGGGTCGAAGAGAGTGATCATTGCTCGGCCTCCGAGGCTTGCAGACCGAAGTCAGCGGGGAAGTGCTTGAGGGCGCTGGCCACGGGATAAGACGTCATGCCGCCCAACGCGCACAGCGAACCGTATTGCAGGGTGTCACACAGGTCCTTGAGGATGATCACCTGCTCGTTGCGACTGTTCTGGTCAGGCGCGGCCAGCAGACGGTCGATCACCTCGACGCCCCGGGTCGAACCGATACGGCACGGCGTGCATTTGCCACAGGATTCCTCGGCGCAGAACTGCATGGCGAAACGCGCCATGTGGGCCATGTCCAGGGTGTCGTCCGCCACCACCACACCACCGTGACCGAGCATCGCGCCGATGGCCATAAAGGCTTCGTAATCCAGCGGCGTGTCGAATTGCGAAGGCGGAACCCAGGCGCCGAGCGGACCACCCACCTGCGCAGCCTTCAGCGGCCGGCCACTGGCTGTACCGCCGCCGTAGTCTTCCACCAGTTCCCGCAGGGTCAGGCCAAAGGCCCGCTCCACCAGACCGCCGCGACGCACATTGCCCGCCAACTGGAAGGGCATGGTGCCCAGGGAACGGCCCATGCCGTAATCGCGGTAGAACTGCGCACCCTTGGCCAGAATCAGCGGCACCGAGGCGAGTGTCAGCACGTTGTGCACCAGCGTCGGCAGGCCGAACAACCCCTGCAAGGCCGGAATCGGCGGCTTGGCGCGGACGATCCCGCGCTTGCCTTCGAGGGAGTCCAGCAGCGCGGTTTCTTCACCGCAGATGTAAGCACCGGCACCGACACGCACTTCCATATCGAAAGCCAAGCCGCTGCCGCCGACATTGGCGCCCAGGTAACCGTTCGACCGGGCAATCTGAATCGCGTTGCGCAGGATGATCACGGCATCTGGATATTCCGAGCGCACATAGATGTAGCCGTAGGTGGCGCCAACGCACAGGCCAGCAATGGCCATGCCTTCAATCAGCAAGAAGGGGTCGCCTTCCATCAACATGCGGTCGGCGAAAGTGCCGGAGTCGCCTTCGTCTGCGTTGCACACAATGTACTTCTGCGCAGCCTGAGTGCCGCGCACCGTGCGCCATTTGATCCCGGCCGGGAAGGCCGCGCCGCCACGGCCACGCAGGCCCGAATCGAACACCTCAGTCGCAGTCTGTTCGCCACCGATGGCGATGGCTCTTTTCAAACCCTCGAAACCGCCATGATCCAGGTAATCATCGAGGTACAGCGGACGGGTGATGCCGGCGCGGGCGAACAGCAGTCGTTGTTGAGTCTTCAGATAAGGCAACTCTTCCACCAGGCCCAAGGCCAGTGGATGCGAAGACGGCTCGCCTTTGAGGGCTTCAAGCACTGACGGCACATCGTCCGCGGTCATCGGGCCGAAACCGAAACGGCCTTGCGGCGTGTCCACTTCCAGCAGCGGTTCCAGCCAGTACAGGCCACGCGAACTGGTGCGTTGTATCTCCAGGGGCACAACGCGTCCCCGGGCATGGGTGATAAGGGCTACCACAACGTCTTCGGCACCCACGGCACGGGCCACCGAATCACCGGACAGATAGAAAGCTGGCATCACGCGTCCTCCCGGCAAGCATCGAGCAACGCATCCAGCCGCTCGGCACTGAGCCGCGCATGCACCCGTCCATCCAGCTCCAGAGCCGGTGAACAGGCACAGGCACCCAGGCAATACACCGGACGCAAACTGATGCTGCCATCGGCACTGCTGCCGTGATCGTCCAGCTGCAGCCGCTCACGCAACTGCGCGGCAAGCTGCTCGGCGCCACGGCTCTGGCACGACTCGGCCCGGCACAGACGCAGGATATGCCGCGCAGGCGGCGCAGTACGGAAGTCATGGTAAAAACTGATCACCCCACGAACCTCGGCCTGGCTCAGGTTGAGGGCATGGGCAATCTCGGGGACGGCGACATCGGGGATGTAACCGATGCGCTCCTGAATATCATGAAGAATGGGCAACAGCGCACCCGGGGTGCCCTTATGGCGCTCCAGCAGACTGTTGACCACAGGCAGGTGCAACAACTCATCAGGCATTCAGCAATCCTCACGGTCACGGACAAACCAGGCGGTTGTCGGTTGTCCGAAAGTGTCGGCTGCGGCATTCACACCACGTCACGGTATCGTGGCATCTACAGACCGTCGGCCAGGGCACCCTGAGCGGGCATCTTGTTGCGCCCGGCACGGTCTTCGCCGCACCTCAATAGGGGCATAAAAGCCAGATTGCCACGCGGCCCTTGAATCGGCTGCACCAGAGCGACGTGTTTGGTTCTGTCTACGACCTTGTATTGAGTCTAGAAGAATGCGGCATCAGGCGCCGTGCCAGAGGGGAGGTTGCTGGAGTTATGCACAGCGAATTGCCTGTGGAGAAGGTGACGATCAAGCCCACTGGAAGGACTCGGGGGCGGAAAATCTCAAAACCGATTCCCCAGCATTTACTTCGAAACCAAGCAATCAAAAGCCCCGAAACCCCCGGGGCTAATCCCAAATCCCACTAAACACACAAAGCCCCCTGTGGGAGCGAGCTTGCTCGCGATAGCGTCAGCCCAACCACCATCAATGCTGGTGGTGCACCGCAATCACAGCCCACTCACCCACTGGGGCCAAACAATGCCTGCCAGTTCACCGCAATCCCTGTAGGAGCGGGCTTGCCCGCGAAAGCGCCAGTCCAGCCAACATAAATGCTGAATCAGCTGCCACCATCGCAAGCCACCCACACCCCAGAGGCCTAAACCACTAAGCTTCAGCCTTCGCCGCCGCCCGCGTAGCCGTGGACCCAATCCCCCGGTCCCGCGTCAGCACCTTCACCGCATCATCCACCAACGCCTTGCTCATCGAAGTCAGATAATGCGCAGCCCAAGCGTGACGATCAGTGTCTCTGGCATAAGCGGCATCTTCAGTGAGTGTTTTGGCCAGGAACAGAAAATCGGAAGCCATGGACAACGCATCGCCAAGAGGAACCCCGCGAGTGACATGGAACAGCGCTTGATCCGCGCAATAGATGGCAGGTGTCAGGCCGATGGTTTTGAGTTCAGGTTGTTCAGTCATTGGCCACCTCCGAGGATGGAGAGGCAATGGGGGAGGGCGTTACGCGATTGGGAATTGCGTAGAGGGTAAAGCCAAATTTCAAACGGATTCATACTGCGCATTGCGAAGCTCCTTAATTTGAAGAGCTGCCACAATTCGTTACCAAGCGAATGGGTGGCAGCTGTGCGCAGGTTGGTAAACCGGGAAATCAAGGAAACCGGCACGTCTGAAGACGTCCCACGCACAGCCGCCATAAAGCAGATCGCAGGCGAAAAAAAGCGCCTGCGAACGCATGGCACTGTTGCGCAGTGATTTACCTCGGGTTACCAAGCCCGGTCGCTGAATTTGCAGCGACGGTGGGGAGGGTATCGCTCAGATCGTTTTGCTGCAACCTTCGAGCGCGCAGGTTGATTATGTGGTCAGTCTTTGGGATATCCGCGTGATGACGGCGCGGCGGCGCTCTGGAAATAGGGCAATGCCATCTGTCCGCGGGTTACATATTTGAGCTTCGGGTCGTTGCGGATTTACCTCATAATCGCGCGCTCCTACCGTTCTGCTTATCGACTAATCTGTAGTCGCTGCCACCAGACCTCAAACAGCCAAGGAGAAAGGCAATGCCAGATAGCTGGAATCAGCGTCAATTGAGTGCATCCACCAAGCATGCCCTCGAACGCTTGCCGGCCACATCTGATTTGCCTGCGACCCTATGAGTCAAGCTGCCTACGTCAATCCAAGCCTGCTCACCTGGTCTCGGGAGCGCGCAGGTCTCTCCACTGAGCAGGTTGCTAAAAAGCTGCCAGTAAAACCTGATCGAGTACAGGAATGGGAGGCTGGCGAGACCAAACCAACATTCCTTCAGGCTCAAAAGTGGGCGAGTGTCGCTCACATCCCTTTCGGATTCCTGTTTCTACAGCAGCCTCCCGTCGAACAACTGCCTTTACCTGATCTGCGGATAGTGGGAGGGATTGCTCCTCAACGTCCCACTTTGGAACTGTTGGATACCGTAAGGGATGCCATACGTAAGCAGGACTGGTATCTGGAGTATCTGCAACACCAGGAGCATCAACCGCTGGCATTTGTAGGTCGCTTCAGTAGTCGATCTCAAGTCAGAGAGGTGGTGGACGATATCCGCCGGGTCCTCGGCGTGAACCCTGACATTGCTCAATTGGATTACGAAAAATACAGCCGTGCCTTGATCGAGGCAGCGGAAACGGCTGGCATTTTGGTTATGCGCAGTGGAATTGCTTTGGGGAATACTCACCGCAAACTTGAAGTGAGCGAGTTTCGGGGTTTTGCCATCAGCAATGCCTACGCCCCCGTCGTATTTATCAACAGCTCCGACGCTCCCACCGCCAGGCTGTTCACCTTACTTCATGAGCTGGCCCATATCTGGATTGGTAGCAGTGGAGTATCTGACGGAAATACCGCCAATGGTCGAGACGAGGAGCGTTTCTGCAATGCAGTTGCAGGTGAGTTTCTGGCTCCCGAAGCCCAATTCCGTGCCCTATGGAACCCGGATGTTAACTGGGAAGACAATTTAGCTCCGCTAGCCAATCGGTTTCATATCAGTAAATTAGCTATCGGGCGCCGCGCATTGGATCTTGGATATATAAGCCAAGCGCAATACAGCGCTTACTATCGAATGATCCTCAAGGCTTTCCAGGATGAAAAAGGTGGAGCGGGTGACTATTACCGTAATGCCACCGCGAAAAACAGCCCTCGCCTAAGCAAGGCAGTGCTGAGTGAAGCAATGAGTGGTCGGATGCTGCTGCGCGATGCGGGACATTTGCTCGGCGTGCAACCTGCCAAATTAAGGACTCTCGCCAGCAAGATCACGGAATGAATCATCTACTCGACGCTAACACACTGATCGAAGCGAAGAACCGTTACTACGGAATGGCTATCTGTCCTGGATTTTGGCAATGGTTATTACTTAAAAATAAAGCATTAGCTTTAGCCAGCATTGCACCTGTAATGGATGAGTTAACAAAAGGGCATGACGACCTGGCGGGTTGGGCGAAGGACAATTCCGATTTCTTTCACTCTACCACCGATCAGGATACGCAACTGGCATTCGCGCAGATTGCGGGGTTTGTGGTAGATCAAGCGCCTAAGATGAAAATAGGCGCAATGGAAGAGTTTCTAGCGGGTGCTGACCCTTGGTTAATTGCGAAGGCAATGACTACAGGGGCTACAGTCGTTACTCATGAAGTGCTGAACCTCGACGTTAAACGAAAATTCATCATTCCCAATATTTGTCGAGAGCTTAATGTTCCTTTTTTGAATACGTTTGAGTTGTTGCATAGGCTTGAGGCAAGGTTTGTGTTACCGGCTTGATGTAAATGACGTGCCAAAATCATTTGGAGCTTGAGGTTTTTAGCAGAGTGGGTGGAAGTGAATTTACCCACTTTTCTCCTTCTTCGGAGAGAAACTGTAAGGCGCAGAGTTTCATGTTGTCTGCTGTTAGATTCAGCACTCCCATCACGCATCATCAGGTACCATCAATCTTCAATAGCTCAAGATATGGTTGGCTTCGCTGAGAAAATGTTTAGCTTGAAAAATGTATCATCGACTTCTGCCTGAAAGCAGTTAATGTGCTCCAGTGATGATCTTTCGGTTATCAGCTTTGAGATCTCATCTTTCTTCGCTTGAGACATCCTAGAACCAAAAATTACTGATTTTATGGTTTGAGGATGAAAGTCAAAAAGATGGAAGCGTTTGTCACCAACAGAGATCACCGCCGAAGCATCGTTTAAGTCCAACATTATTCTCCACTCTCGCTCGTAGCTCCAGTGATCACTTTTGGTGAGCAGTGCGGACATATCTTTAGCTTCTGAGAATGTTAGCGTTGGCCTGATCGGTGAGTAAATCACAGGACGCAAGCTTCTGAGTTCATCAACTTCAGAACGTTTTTGATTGAAAAAAGCGGCCTCTGAGTCGAATTCAATTACGAAACCTTCATGTGAGCAGCCGTAATGCGCCCACATCAGAAGGTTATCGTGGGTCTCGGAGAGACAAAGGATGCCCATACGCTGCTCAGTCGTTGTATTGAAGCGTTTTGCTATTTCAGGCATCAATTTATTGATCGTGTCTGAAAGGCCGCCTTCTTTAGAAAGCAACAGTGTTTGGATAATTTCTAAAAATTGGTCCCTCGAAAACAGCACCTGAACTTCGGAGGGCATCTTGTCGTAAGATTCCGCTGCCATTTCTGGCAAGAATTTCATAGCCTAATTCAGCATCAATTCATCGGAACCAAAGAGGCGTAGAGGAGGTTTCAACTCAAATGGATCGTTCAGGTTTAGGGGCGAGGAGACGCAAATCCTGCATGCTTCTAATACATCGATTCGGTCTGGATGCAGATACTTGAAAATGCGCAATGGTGCTCTCTTGTTTGAAGGGGGGGGAAGGGGCGAATTTATTATTGAGCAAGACGCGGCGATCAGCGTCGGTCAAGCTATTGGGCGTTCCCGCGTTTTTGGTTGAGGCCTTCATTCATTGAATGTCTTTCAGATAATCCTTGAGCGCAATGAGCGGGCCACCAAGCTGCTCCATCATCTGAATGCTGGAAAATTCACCCGCCAACCTCTGCAATTCACGCCCCAACGGCTTATCCACACCCCCGATGGCCTCCAGCGCCAACCCCACACACTCATCCACCTTCAACTGAATCGTCTCGACATCCCCCCGCCGCACCAGCAACTCAAACACATCCCGCTGATAATCCCCCATCACCAAATCATCACGCAAAATCGGACTCTGACCTTCCGATTCATAAGCCAATTTGAGTGAGAAGAGGGCAACGGTTTCCAGCTGCAATTCCATGGGGGGGAATCCTTGTGAAATGTTCCGCCATTTTGGGTTGAGTGGAAGAGCAAGATCAAAAGATCGCAGCCTTCGGCAGCTCCTACACGGGCGAGGTAGCTTTTTTGCAGACGAAAAAAAAGGCCTTGCAAAGCAAGACCTTTCTTAATTTTGGTGCCCGAGGGGGACTCGAAGAATAGGTTAAGCATTTGATTAATATCTATAAAAGCACATGTACACTTTTTAATATACGGAAAAGTGTAAATTTGAGTGATTTATATCAATGGAACTTGGTGGATGGAAGACTCCAGATTTCGCCTTTCTGATTTCCGACGAGATGCATGTTGTGTGAGTCATTGCTGTCAACAAAGCAATCGGGTTCGGTGGAGTCTGGCCTGCCGCTATAGGCAACTGTCGACCCAAACATGTCAGTCATGACAGGCAGAAAACGACCGAGGCTGTGTAAAAACGGTTTAGAGCAGGTTTGACAGTCAGAACCAGAACGAAAATCGCGTTCCTACACAAATTTCAGGTCCGCTGATACACCAATCATTGGCAGATTTTACGTAGCGACACAGACTTCAAGACAGTGTCTGCGTTTTTACACAGCCTGGACCCAAAGCTGACGGTAGTGACAGGCAGAAGTCGGCTAGGAGCAGTCACTCAGCGCGCTTACAAAAGAAAGGAGGATTCAGTTTCCCATTCAACTGACCTTGCTGCGATACCAGACGGCAGTAGGTTCGTTATCAGCTTGGGATTTTCGTATTTCGAACTGCCGTGATTCGTACAGGGCATGCCTCCAGCTTTTGCAACCGTAGCGCTTGGGCGTCTGCTCTGGATAGGTATCACCAATCCAGCAGATGGCTACTTCCAGTCGAGTCCAGCCATCTTCGGCAAGTTTGTTTTCTGCTTCACGTAAACAGCGGCATATCCCATTGCCAGGCCAAAAGACTGAACTGTCCTCCCTGATACCGTCGACGAGCGCATCTTCAAATGCCTGGCTCTGCATAAGCGAAGCCAGTTTAGCTCGTGCCTCACTCATGTGTTTGGCCCAGGATTGCAGATTTAGGCAATGCCGATTGATGGTTTCGTAGCTTTCCTCCAGAAAACCAACCGCCGCCTGGCAGCCTGATTCAGACCAGAGATCGAAACGCTCAATAAAGTGGTGAACCACTTTATTGCGCAGGTCAACCAGCTCCTTGAGGTCGGCCTTCATTGCCTCATAGTTCTCGGCTGTCATTTCCAACTGGTATCGATACCTGAGCCAGATCTGGTCACCGAGATCGGCTTCCGTCTGTGACTCTTCTTCATTTGGGGGCGGCGGGGACAGAAAGCTTTCGGTCAACATCCCATCAACGTGCCCATCGTCTTGTTCTGGGCACGTGCGACCTTCTGCTCACGGATGATAGGCAGCCGATCCGCAGGACCGCTCAGCTCACCATGCGCGACAATGGCTTTCAGCTGCCGTTCGTATTGTTGCAAGCGCAACAGACAGCGTCCGAGTTTGCGCTGCACTATATGTTGAACAGCAGGTACATCATCCGAGGGCATGGTAGTGACGTCCTCCATGATTAACGACTCAGGCATAAGTGGTAGGGCTGGAGCGATTCACTGCAATACTCTCGCCCTGCTAGGAGCACGAGCAACGCGTAAATCGGACGCTTTTCAAGCTCAGTGTAGGTTGAGTCAATCCGCTCGGACTTTTTCAACAGAATCGGTCGACAGCTGCCGCTGGCGAGTGACAGCTATGGGGCGAGGCTGTGTAAAAACATTTTAAGGCAGGCGCGGCAATGAAAATCGGCGCGAAAAGCACGCACCTACGCAAAATCCAGGTCTGCTAACTAACCGGACGTTTGCAGATTCAACGTAGAAGCGAGGACTTCAAAACGGCGTCTGCGTTTTTACACAGCCTGGGTCGTTTTCAGCCTGTCGCGACAGGCGGCAATCCACAGCCAAAAGCGGTCAGTCAGCGTCTACGAAATAAGGGGCGACTTAGTGACGACGTGGTCTGGGTACTCTGCTGCCCTGATGTTTTGTACAGACCTTGGAAGTTTTCATAGTGGCAACCTAGGCTCTTTGGTAAGGGAAAAGAATTTCTAGACAGGGGTTGACCACGTATTTTAATGCTGTAGTATTCGCCTCCCGCTAACGAGCAGCTTGATGCTGGTTTTTGCTTAAGTAGTTGATTTTATTATTAAAATCAGAAGCTTTTAAGGGTGCTGCTTAAAGGGGTTTGCTGTAGAGTGCACGCCTCGGTTGAGACGAAAGATCTTAACCAACCGCTCTTTAACAACTGAATCAAGCAATTCGTGTGGGTGCTTGTGGAGTCAGACTGCTAGTCAAAAGATTATCAGCATCACAAGTTACTCCGCGAGAAATCAAAGATGTAACCAACGATTGCTGAGCCAAGTTTAGGGTTTTCTCAAAACCCAAAGATGTTTGAACTGAAGAGTTTGATCATGGCTCAGATT
>NZ_JAHBDN010000098.1:0-18344 GCF_019956445.1 Pseudomonas sp. BF-R-19 | reverse complement strand
GCCGTTTCCACCGCCGCCACCGCCGCCGTTTCCGCCGCCACCACCACCGCCGTCTTTCGCGTATGCGGAACCCATGATCGACAGGCCATCAGGGAGTAACGGGGCGGCTGCAAGCATCATGGCGCATGACATTACAGCAACGAGACTCTTGTTTTTAAAAAGCATGATTGCTTCCGTAGGAGGTTGATATCGCGTGACGTATGACGCGATATCCCTCCAACAGTTCAAGTACCACGACAAACGGCTGGAGCACCTTGAATCAGAAGGAAGGCTACCTTCCACAGGTTAATCAAACGCACCGTCGAGAATTTCATAGACAAGCCCGGTGGCCAGCGCAACCAGGATCAGGTCCGTGCCGACTTGTTGCCATTCGTAGCCATCGTAGTGGGGCAGCCTGCCGACCAGTCGGCCATCCAGTTTTTTGGCGATACCGGGTGGAAGCGGCTTGCCTCGGGCAAGGTTCTTTTGAATACCCGGTGGCAAGTCAGGCCCGGGGCTCCAATAGCCCGTATTCACGCCAATGATCTCGAGCACGCTGCCCCGGTTGATGCTCGGGCCATTGCTCCAGTCCCCACCGCCGCCGGAACTCTTGTTCTTGTTGCCATGACCACCCTGGTTGCCCTGGCCCTGGTTGCCATGGGTGACCTTCCCGCTACCCTGGCCATTACCGGGATCAGCCAGCGCCGTCACCGAACCGCAGACCAGAGTCAAACAGGTAACAGCTGCAATCAATGATCGAGTCCTGAACATGATTCATTCCTTCGTGGTGGGGAATATTCCCTGAATATTTAGACGTTATAGACGAAGTTGGTTCCATCAAGTCACCAACCGCCAAACCTTCTACGCTCATCCGATCGAAGCCTTGCAGGCGTTTGCCGAAGGATGGGGCTTGTCGATTATAGGCATCTCACTGCGCCTCCTCATCGCACATCCCTGACACCTGCACTGATCAGCGACTGAGACGCACAAAAGCGGTTTTTGAAAAACCTCTAAAAAATTCATCTCTCCGGCCGATTCATTTAAACTCGACTGTTGGCTCATAAGGCCAGGCCCTGCCCTGTAACGGATATCCAAGACAGCTTTTCATGAAAAAAATAATCAGTTATTTGCGAAATAGTTACTGGAAAAGATGGATTCGCAAACACAAATGCAAAGTGGCAGGCGGTGTATTGTCACTGCACAAAAGAACGACACTGACCATTGAAGAAGGCGTGACGCTTGGGCAGGTGGTCATAGAGTCAAAAAAGCTGGAAATCGGTGCGCATACCTATATCCGCAGTGACTGCTTCCTTTCGGCGGTCTCATCCATTGGCAGGTTTTGTTCCATCAGTAGCAGCTGTTTTATCGGCCAGCAAAAGAGCTCGCATCCGTTGGACTGGCTCAGTTCACATCCCTTTCAATATACCGACACCGCGCTGGTTTACGACCCGGAGGTTGCGGACATCACGATTGGGCATGACGTCTGGATCGGCCATAGCGCGATGATCCTGGAAGGCGTGACCATCGGCACCGGCGCTGTCATCGCAACCCGCGCCCTGGTTACCCATGACGTACCACCGTACGCCATTGTTGCCGGCACCCCGGCAAAAATTGTCAAGTATCGGCACACACCCGAGTTGATTGAGGCGTTGATCAACAGCAAGTGGTGGGATGTCGATGTCGAGGTACTCAAGACATTACCGCTCAATGATCCGCAAGCCACTTTGTCTCGGCTGGCCACCCTGCACAAAGAAAACCGCGCCGACTACCAACAGATCGAGATAACCCGCAAAGGGTGCAGTATTTCGTCTTGAGCAGCGGAAATGACCCACGCTGCACTTCAAGATGCCTGGCAGTCACCAGATTCGAATGATAAAAAACCCGCATCAGATGCGGGTTTTAACGACTGGTTCCTGATGAACCCTGCCCGCAAAGCGGTTATCAGAAGTTCGCCGGTGTGTTGGCGCTGATGATTTCCGCCTCATCCGCCCCGATATTGCGAAACCGATGCGGCAAGGTCGTCGGGAAGTAATAGCCATCCCCGGCGTTGAGCACACTCACCTGGCCATCCACGGTCAATTCCACGGTGCCACGTGTCACCAACCCACACTCCTCGCCTTCGGAATGCACGATCGGCTCTTCGCCGGAACTGGCGCCCGGTGCGTATTGCTCGCGCAGCAAACGCATCTGCCGGCTTGGCACGGACGCGCCGATCAGCAGCAGGCGCAGGCCATGGCGGCCAAGGTCGGGCTGTTCATTGGCGCGGAAGACGTACTGGTGTTCGCGCGGTGGCTGATCGAAGGTGAAGAAGTCGGCCAGGGACATGGGGATGCCCTCCAGCAATTTCTTCAGGGAGCTGACGGAAGGACTGACCCGATTCTGTTCGATCAGGGAGATGGTTGCATTGGTGACGCCGCTACGCCGGGCCAGCTCGCGCTGGGACATTTTGTAGCTTTCGCGTACTAATTTGAGTCGTGAGCCCGTGTCCATGACAGCCTTATGTGCCAACCCGTAGGAGCGAGCTTGCTCGCGATTGCGATCTGACCTTCAACATTGATGTCGACTGAACCAACGCCTTCGCGAGCAAGCTCGCTCCTACAGGGATAATGGATGGGTGGAGTACAGGCGCGGATCACGCCGTTTTCCGGTCCCGGAAACGTGAAAGGCGGCTATTAAATCACGTTTGTTCGTAATGCTCAGCAGGTTCGATAAACGGCAGAAGAAAACAACCTGTTGGTGATATTTCTGAGTTAAGACACAAGACCTGTGGGAGCGGGCTTGCTCGCGAAAGCGGTGTGTCAGGCGACATCTATGGTGACTGATATGGCCTCTTCGCGAGCAAGCCCGCTCCCACAGGTGGTTTGCGGTGTTGCTGATGTAAAAAACCGGCGGCCAGCTTTTGGGAGGCAGCCGCCGGCGAGGTAAAGCTTAGATGCCGAAACGGTCACGCAGCGAGTAGTACACGGCGCCGAGGGCGGTCAACGGGGCCGAGAAGGTGCGCCCGCCGATCATTGGCATGTGCGGCAAGGATGCAAACGCGTCGAAGCGTTCGGCGTCGCCACGGATCATTTCCGAGATCAGTTTGCCCGCCAGGTGCGAACAGGTGACGCCGTGGCCGCTGTAGCCCTGCATGTAGTAGGCGTTCTTCTCGATACGGCCGAATTGCGGCATGCGCGACATGGTCAGCAGGAAGTTGCCGGTCCAGCGGTAATCGATCTTCACGTCCTTCAATTGCGGGAAGGTCTTGAGGATTTTCGGGCGGATCAGTTGTTCGATGTCGTCCGGTTCGCGCGCACCGTAGACCACGCCACCGCCGTACAGCAGGCGGTTGTCGGCGGTCAGGCGGTAGTAGTCGAGCAGGTAGTTGCAGTCTTCGACGCAGTAGTTGTTCTTGATCAGGCTGCGGGCCTGCTTCTCCGACAACGGCTCGGTGACGACGATCTGCGAACCGCACGGCATGCTCTTGCTGGTCACGCGGTTGTCCAGGCCCTGCGGCAGGTAGGCGTTACCGGCGATCAACAGGTACTTGGCCTTCACCACGCCTTTTGCAGTGCGCACGGTGATCGGTTCGCCGTAGGTGATTTCCACCGCCGCCGATTGCTCGTAGATCTTGCCGCCCAGGCCGATGATCGCCGAAGCCTCGCCGAGTGCCAGGTTCAGCGGGTGAATGTGGCCGCCCTGCATGTCCAGCAGGCCACCGACGTAGGCGTCGGAACCGACTTCGCGCTTGATGTCGGCCGCGTCGAGCATTTTCAGGTTCTTGTTGCCGTAGCGTTCCCAGCTTTTCTTCTGCTCGGCCAGGCCCTTGAGTTGCTTCTTGTTCATCGCCGCGAAGATGCCGCCGGGGCGGTAGTCGCACTGGATGTCGTAGTGCTGTATGCGCTGACGAATGATGTCGGCGCCTTCGAAAATCATGCTGCCGAGGATTTCGGCGGTCTTGTCGCCGTAGCGCTCTTCGATGACATCGACGTCGCGGCTGTAGGAGTTGACCAGTTGGCCGCCGTTGCGACCGCTGGCGCCGAAGCCGACCTTGGCCGCTTCGAGCACGGTCACGCTGTAGCCCGCTTCAGCGAGGAACAGGGCCGAGGACAGGCCGGTGTAGCCGGCGCCGATCACGCAGACGTCGCAGTCCACCGCCCCTTCCAGCACCGGGAAATCGCCGGTGAAGTTGCGGGTGGCGGCGTAGTAGCTGTTTACATGTGCTTGTTTCATAAGTGTCTCCGATGGCCGCCGCAGGGAGCCGACGACCGCCGTTTAAAAGGTGTTAGAGCTTGATCCAGGTCGCTTTGAGTTCGGTGTACTTGTCGAACGCGTGCAGCGATTTGTCCCGACCGTTACCCGACTGCTTGAACCCGCCGAACGGCGCGGTCATGTCGCCGCCGTCGTACTGGTTGACCCAGACGCTGCCGGCACGCAGGCCGCGGGCGAAGGTGTGGGCCTTGCTCAGGTTGCTGGTCCATACACCGGCGGCCAGGCCGAAGATGCTGTCGTTCGCAATCGCCAGGGCTTCATCGAAGGTGTCGAAGGTGATGACCGACAGCACCGGGCCGAAGATTTCTTCCCGGGCGATGGTCATGGCGTTGGTCACACCGTCGAAAATCGTCGGTTCCACGTACTGGCCACCGGTGTCTTCGAGGGTGCGACTGCCGCCGGCGATCAGTTGGGCGCCCTGCTCTTTGCCGATACCGATGTAGCGCAGCACGTTGTCCAGTTGACGCTGGTCGACGACCGCACCAACGGTGGTCGCAGGATCCAGCGCGTGGCCTGGCTTCCAGGCTTGCAGGGCTTCCACCAACAGCGGAATGAACTGCTCGCGGATCGAACGCTCCACCAGCAGGCGCGAGCCGGCGGTGCAGACTTCGCCCTGGTTGAAGGCGATGCCGCTGGCCGCTGCCTGTGCTGCCGCGCGCAGATCCGGCGCGTCGGCAAACACCACGTTCGGGCTCTTGCCCCCGGCTTCGGCCCAGACCCGTTTCATGTTGCTCTGCCCGGCGTAGATCATCAGTTGCTTGGCGATCGCCGTGGAGCCGGTGAAGGCCAGCACGTCGACGTCCATGTGCAACGCCAGCGCCTTGCCCACGGTATGGCCGTAGCCCGGCAGGACGTTGAACACGCCTTTCGGGATGCCGGCATCGAGTGCCAGCTGCGCGATGCGGATCGCGGTCAGCGGCGATTTTTCCGAAGGCTTGAGGATGAACGAGTTGCCCATCGCCAAGGCCGGGGCGAATTTCCAGCTGGCCATGATCAGCGGGAAGTTCCACGGCACGATGGCCGCGACCACGCCGGCCGCTTCGCGGGTCACCAGGCCCAGTTGATCGTGGGGCGTGGCGGCGACTTCGTCGTAGATCTTGTCGATGGCTTCGGCGGTCCAGCGGATCGCGTTGGCGGTCGCCGGAATGTCGATGCTCATGGAGTCGCTGATCGGCTTGCCCATGTCGAGGGTTTCGAGCAGGGCCAGTTCTTCCTGGTTGGCCAGGATCAGATCGGCGAAACGGATCAGGACGCGCTTGCGCTCGGCCGGGGCCAGGTTGGACCAGACGCCGGATTCGAAGGTGCGGCGCGCCACGGCGACTGCGGCATTGGCGTCGGCTTCGTCGGTGCTGGCGACGTTCGCCAGGAAACGACCGTCCACGGGGCTGATGCATTCGAACGTCGCACCGCTGGCGGCTGCGCAGTACTGGCCGTCAATGAATGCGCGACCTTCGATGGTTAGGGACTGGAAGCGCTGCTCCCAATCGCTGCGAGTGTTTGTCATGGTTGTGACTCGACGCAGGGGAATAGGTGATCGTCGGGCTGAAGCCCGTCAGTTCAAGTTCTGAAATGCAATCCCTGTGGGAGCGGGCTTGCTCGCGAAGGCGTCGGCACATTCAATATTGATGTCACCTGACACACCGCTTTCGCGAGCAAGCCCGCTCCCACATTTGATTGTGTTGAGCCGACCAATCAAACGGTATGCAAGTACCAGTTGTACTCAAGGTCCGAGATGGAGTTCTCGAACTCGGCCAGCTCGCTTTCCTTGCACGCCACGAACACGTCGATGTACATCGGGTCGATGTAGCGCGCCATGACTTCGCTGTCGTCCAGCTCGCGCAGTGCGTCGCGCAGGTTGTTCGGCAGGCTCTGCTCGTTCTGCTCGTAGCTGTTGCCTTCGACCGGGGCGCCCGGCTCGATCTGGTTGGTCAGGCCGTGATGCACGCCCGCCAATACCGAAGCCATCAGCAGGTACGGGTTGGCATCGGCGCCCGCTACACGGTGTTCGATGCGCACAGCGTCCGGTGAACCGGTCGGTACACGCACGGCCACGGTGCGGTTGTCGATACCCCAGCTCGGCGAGTTCGGCACATAGAACTGTGCGCCGAAACGACGGTAGGAGTTGACGTTGGGGCAAAGGAACGCCATCTGTGCCGGCAGGGTCTCGAGCACACCGCCGATCGCGTGTCGCAGCGCGGCGTTCTGCTCGGGATCCTCGCTGGCAAAGATGTTGTTGCCTTCTTTGTCGAGAATCGAAATGTGCACGTGCAGACCGTTACCCGCCTGGCCCGGGTACGGCTTGGCCATGAAGGTGGTGTCCATCTCGTGGTCGTAGGCGATGTTCTTCACCAGACGCTTGAGTAGAACCGCGTAGTCGCACGCCTTTATAGGGTCAGCCACGTGATGCAGGTTGACTTCGAATTGCGCCGGGGCGCTTTCCTTGACGATGGCGTCAGCCGGGATGCCCTGCTCTTTCGCGCCTTCGAGGATGTCTTGCAGGCAGTCGACGTATTCATCGAGGTCGTCGATCAGGTACACCTGGGTCGACATCGGACGCTTGCCGGACACCGGCGAACGTGGCGATTGCGGACGACCGTTCACGTTGTCCTGGTCGATCAGGTAGAACTCCAGCTCGAACGCGGCGCAGATGGTCAGGCCAAGGTCGTCGAACTTGCGCACGATATTGGCCAGTACTTCACGCGGGTCGGCGAAGAACGGCTGGCCTTCGATTTCGTGCATGGTCATCAGCAGTTGCGCGGTCGGGCGCTTCTGCCATGGCTCGATGCTCAGGGTGCCGGGGATCGGGTAGCAGATCCGGTCGGCATCGCCGATGTCCAGACCCAGGCCGGTGCTTTCCACCGTGGAACCATTGATGTCCAGAGCAAACAGGGACGCCGGCAGGTTGATGCCTTTCTCGTAAACCTTATGAAGACTGGTGCGTTCGATGCGCTTACCGCGCACCACACCGTTCATATCCGCAATCAGAAGGTCGACGTACAAAACCTCAGGATATTTCTTAAGGAATGCGTTTGCTTCGTTGAGTTGAACGGTACGCAGAGGGACCGACATGATGCACCTATTTTTTACTGTTAATTATTATGTTCACCGCCCTTTCACGAGCCCAGTCAATCCGAAAGGCAAAGTGAAGTCAATAGCGAACACTTGGCCTTTCAACGTTTATTTTCGGGCCTATCAGAGGGACGAGAGTGCCAGATACGCCCTCGAACACGCGTAAATCCTGAAGATCGGACGTGCGGCGTTTAGAATTTTTTACATGAGAGTTGTTAATTAAAATCAACAAGGCTAAGCTCCAGAAAAGCTCGTTCAAGTGTGAAACTTCGAGGTGATAAAAATGGCATTCAAGCCATTGATCGGCGTTACTGCATGCGTCAAACAGATTGGCCTGCACCCCTACCACATCAGCGGTGACAAGTACTTGCGTGCTGTCAGCGTTGCCGCGCTGGGGCTGCCTGTCGTTATTCCTTCCTTAGGCGACCTGACCGAAATCGATGACCTGCTGCCGCAGCTCGACGGTCTGTTGCTGACCGGCTCGCCTTCGAACGTGGAGCCCTTCCACTATCAAGGCCCCGACAGCGCCCCCGGCACGGATCATGATCCGGCGCGGGATGCCACCACCCTTCCCCTGATCCGCGCCGCTATTGCAGCGGGCGTTCCGGTGCTCGGCATCTGCCGTGGCTTCCAGGAAATGAACGTGGCGTTCGGTGGCAGCCTGCATCAGAAGGTCCATGAACTGCCTGGCTTCCTCGACCATCGCGAGGCCGACCATCCGGACCTGGCCGTGCAATACGCTCCCGCTCACGGGGTGAATGTGCAGCCGGGCGGTGTGTTCGAAGCGCTGGACCTGCCTGCGGTGTTCCAGGTCAATTCGATTCACAGCCAGGGCATCGACCGCCTCGCTCCCGGCCTGCGCGCCGAAGCTGTCGCGCCCGATGGCCTGATCGAGGCGATCTCGGTCGAACACAGCCAGGCGTTTGCCCTCGGCGTGCA
Source organism: Pseudomonas sp. BF-R-19 (assembly GCF_019956445.1). Classification (NCBI taxonomy): domain Bacteria; kingdom Pseudomonadati; phylum Pseudomonadota; class Gammaproteobacteria; order Pseudomonadales; family Pseudomonadaceae; genus Pseudomonas; species Pseudomonas sp. BF-R-19. The sequence continues at coordinate 10,106 of NZ_JAHBDN010000098.1, read as the reverse complement.
ATGGCACCCGGAATGGCAGGTGCTGAACAACCCGCCTTATCTGAGTATTTTCCAGGCGTTCGGCGAAGCCTGCCGGCAACGGGCGGCACTGCGTCACTCGAGCTGACGAACTGATACCCACAGTCAACGATTAACTGCCCAACGCGAGCGGGCAGGCGCTTGTGCGTGCCCCGCTCGCGAAAACAACACACTGCAATAACAACAAGTACGACCAGGCAGCCAGGATGGCGACGCCGAATAAACCCGGCCGGAATGCAATGCCGGTCAACCTGATACAGCCCCATGTGGGAGCGGGCTTGCTCGCGAAGGCGGCGACACAGTCAACACAGATGTCGCCTGACACACCGCTTTCGCGAGCAAGCCCGCTCCCACAGGGTCCTGCGTTGGACTGACGGACATCATCTGATACGGGTTTGCAATCCACTATTAAGCCGGGCCGTGTTGGCCGGGCGACTGAAACCTGTTGGGAGTTTCACATGGCAAACGCCTCCAGCATCTACAGGAAGGCTCTTGAGGGTCACCAGGCACCGAAAAAGGTGTTGGTGAAAATCGATCGCGTCACCAAGAAGTTCGACGAAACCACCGCCGTGGACGATGTGTCCCTGGAAATCCATCAGGGTGAAATCTTCGCCCTGCTCGGTGGTTCCGGTTCCGGCAAATCGACCCTGCTGCGCATGCTCGCCGGTTTCGAGCGCCCGACCGAAGGCCGGATTCTGCTCGACGGTGTCGACATCACCGACATGCCGCCGTACGAACGACCGATCAACATGATGTTCCAGTCCTACGCGCTGTTCCCGCACATGACGGTGGCGCAGAACATCGCCTTCGGCCTCAAGCAGGACCGTTTGCCAGCGGCCGAAATCGACGCCCGGGTGCAGGAGATGCTGCGCCTGGTGCACATGACCCAGTACGCCAGGCGCAAGCCGCACCAACTGTCCGGCGGCCAGCGTCAGCGCGTGGCCCTGGCCCGTTCCCTGGCCAAGCGTCCGAAGCTGCTGTTGCTCGACGAACCGATGGGCGCACTGGATAAAAAGCTGCGTTCGCAGATGCAGCTTGAACTTGTCGAGATCATCGAGCGCGTGGGCGTGACCTGCGTGATGGTGACCCACGACCAGGAAGAGGCCATGACCATGGCCGAGCGCATCGCGATCATGCACCTGGGCTGGATCGCCCAGATCGGCAGCCCGGTGGACATTTATGAAGCACCGGTCAGCCGCATGGTCTGCGAGTTCATCGGCAACGTGAACGCCTTCGACGGCACCGTGGTCGAGGACCTGGAAGGTCATGCGATCATCCACAGCCCGGACCTGGAGCAGAAGATCTACGTCGGTCACGGCGTCAGCACGTCGGTGCAGGACAAGTCGATCACCTACGCGATCCGCCCGGAAAAACTGCTGGTCAGCACCGTCAAGCCGGAGAACCGCTACAACTGGTCCAGCGGCAAGGTGCATGACATCGCCTACCTTGGCGGCCACTCGGTGTTCTACGTCGAGCTGCCTGGGGGCAAGATCGTCCAGTCGTTCATGGCCAACGCCGAACGCCGTGGTGCACGACCGACCTGGGACGATCAGGTCTACGTGTGGTGGGAAGACGACAGCGGCGTGGTACTGCGCGCATGAAAACCTTCAATCAGCAATTCCTGAGGTGGGTCCCCAGCGGGCGCAAGTTGGTCATCGGGATTCCGTTCATCTGGCTGTTCCTGTTCTTCATGCTGCCGTTCTTTTTGGTGATGAAGATCAGCTTCTCGGAAGCGGCCCTGGCCATTCCGCCCTACTCGGAGATCTACACCTTCGCCGAGCAGAAATTCCAGCTGTTGCTCAACATCGGCAACTACACCCTGCTGGGCGAGGATGAGCTGTACCTGTCCGCCTACCTGGGTTCGTTGAAGGTGGCGTTTTTCAGCACCGTGATGTGCCTGGTGATCGGCTTCCCGATGGCCTACGCCATCACCAAGGCCAGCAAGGAAGCGCAGAACGTGCTGATGCTGCTGATCATGATGCCGACCTGGACCGCAATCCTGATCCGCGTTTACGCGTGGATGGGCATCCTCAGCAACAACGGCCTGCTCAACGGGTTCCTGATGTGGACCGGGCTGACGTCGCACCCGATCGAGATCCTCAACACCAACATCGCCGTCTACATCGGCGTGGTGTATGCGTACCTGCCGTTCATGGTGCTGCCGCTGTACGCCAACCTGGTCAAGCATGACCAAAGCCTGCTGGAAGCCGCATCGGACCTGGGTTCGAGCACCTTCAACAGCTTTTGGAAAATCACCGTGCCTTTGGCCAAGAACGGCATCATCGCCGGCTGCATGCTGGTGTTCATTCCGGTGGTCGGTGAGTTCGTGATTCCGGAACTGCTGGGCGGCCCGGAAACCCTGATGATCGGCCGTGTGTTGTGGCAAGAGTTCTTCAACAACCGCGACTGGCCGGTGGCATCCGCCCTGGCGGTGGTGATGCTGTTGATCCTGATTGTGCCGATTCTGCTGTTCAACCGCAGCCAGGCCAAAGAGATGGAGGCACGGGGATGAAACGCTTCGGATTTTCAAAGTTCATGCTGATTTTCGGCCTGTCGTTTATCTACCTGCCGATGTTGATCCTGGTGATCTACTCGTTCAACGCCTCCAAGCTGGTGACAGTGTGGGGTGGCTGGTCGATCAAGTGGTACGCCGGTTTGCTCGACAACAGCCAGTTGATGGGCTCGGTGGGGCGCTCGCTGGAAATCGCCTGCTACACCGCGATTGCAGCAGTCGCACTAGGGACGTTAGCCGCGTTCGTCTTGACCCGCGTTACGCGCTTCAAGGGCCGTACGCTGTTCGGTGGCCTGGTCACCGCGCCGCTGGTGATGCCTGAAGTGATCACCGGTCTGTCGCTGTTGCTGCTGTTCGTGGCCATGGCGCAGTTGATCGGCTGGCCGATGGAGCGTGGCATCGTCACCATCTGGATTGCCCACACCACGTTTTGTGCCGCCTACGTGGCGGTGGTAGTGTCCGCCCGCCTTCGCGAGCTGGACCTGTCCATCGAAGAAGCGGCCATGGACCTGGGTGCGAAGCCGTTCAAGGTGTTTTTCCTGATCACCATTCCGATGATCGCGCCGTCATTGGCAGCGGGCGGCATGATGTCGTTCGCCCTGTCGCTGGATGACCTGGTGTTGGCGAGTTTCGTGTCCGGCCCGGGTTCTACGACCCTGCCGATGGAAGTGTTCTCGGCGGTGCGTCTGGGCGTGAAGCCTGAAATCAACGCCGTGGCCAGCCTGATCCTGTTGGCCGTGTCGATCGTGACCTTCATGGTCTGGTACTTCAGCCGCCGTGCCGAAGCCAGCCGTAAGCGCGCGATCCAGGAAGCCATGGACCAGACCGCCAGCGAATCCTGGCAACAACCGAAAAAACAAATGGCAGGCGCGACTGCCTAGTACCGCCCCCTGTAGGAGCGAGCCTGCTCGCGATGGACGTAAACGATGACGTTGGCTGTCTGAATTAACGCGGCGTCCTTGTGTTTTTCGCGAGCAGGCTCGCTCCTACAAAAGGAGCGCTCTCGCCACAAATGTTTGCTATGTGTTTTTGAATAAAAAAGAAATGGAGTTGTACCGATGAAAATGTTTGGCAGGACTCTGCTGACACTGTCCTTATTGGGCGCAATCGCCACTGGCGCCCAGGCCAATGACAAGGTTCTGCGTGTCTATAACTGGTCGGATTACATTGGCCCGGATACCGTCAAGAAGTTCGAGGACGAGACCGGCATCCAGGTGACCTACGATGTCTTCGACAGCAACGAAACCCTTGAGGCACGCCTGCTGGCGGGCAAATCCGGCTACGACATCGTCGTGCCGTCCAACAGTTTCCTGGCCAAGCAGATCAAGGCCGGCGTCTATCAGGAACTGGACAAGTCGAAGCTGTCGAACTGGAAAAACCTCAACCCGGTGCTGTTGAAAAACGCCTCCGCCAGCGATCCCGATAATGCCCACGCCATCCCGTACATGTGGGGCTCGATCGGCATCGGCTTCAACCCGCAGAAGGTCAAGGAAGTGCTCGGCGCCAACGCCCCGACCAACTCCTGGGACCTGCTGTTCAAACCGGAAAACGCCGAGAAGCTCAAAGCTTGCGGCATCAGCTTCCTCGATTCGCCGACTGAAATGATCCCGACCGCCCTGCACTACCTGGGCTACCCGGTGAACGATCAGGACAAACAGCACATCGCCCAAGCCCAGGCGCTGTTCATGAAGATTCGCCCGAACGTGGCGTACTTCCATTCGTCGAAATACATCTCGGACCTGGCCAACGGCAACATCTGCGTGGCTGTCGGTTACTCCGGTGACGTGCTGCAGGCCAAGGCCCGCGCCCAGGAAGCCGGGGACAAGGTGAAGATCGACTACAGCATCCCGAAAGAAGGCGCCGCCAGTTTCTACGACATGCTCGCCATCCCCCGTGATGCCGCCAACGTCGAGAACGCGTACCTGTTCATGAACTTCCTGATGCGCCCCGACGTGATTGCCGACATCACCAACAACATCGGCTACAGCAACGCGAACGCTGCGGCCACGCCACTGGTCGATGAAGCGATCCGCAACGATCCGGGCTCCTACCCGCCGGAAGCGGTGATGGCCACGCTCTATGCCGTACCGGACCAGCCGATTGCCGTTCAGCGGGTCATGACCCGTGGCTGGACCAAGGTGAAGTTGGGCCAATAATCCAGAACCCCACCGATCAAGTGTGGGAGCGGGCTTGCTCGCGAAGAGGTCGGCACATTCAATAGAGATGTTGACTGACCTGACGCCTTCGCGAGCAAGCCCGCTCCCACATTAGATCGGTGGGGGTTCAACACTTTCCGTTCACGCAGCGCCTTACCACCGCTGCCTCTCCTGCAAGTAGAACGGTCTCACCTGGCTTCCTCGGTTCAGGTGAATTTTGGCGCCCTCGGGCGCCTTTTTTATTGGGGATCAATCAAAGGCCATTCGGCCAGCGCCCGATAACGGCCCTTGTGAGATTCGAACAGAGTGAACCGATCGGCACGCAGGAAGAACTCCGGCGCCGTTGCGGACTCCGGCACCGACGCCCGATAGTCCCGCGCCAGGGTCAGGTGCGGACGGTATTCCCTGGGGGCCTGCTCCAGGCCGAACGGCAACATCGCCTGTTCCAGGGCATACACCAGGCGCAGCAATGCCGGGGGCGCCTGCTGCGGTGCGAGCACCAGCGCCCCTGCCCTGCGCCACACGTCCAGCCGGTCCAGCACCACCGTCAAGCGCTCGCCCGGTGTACGGATCGACGCCGCTGCGGTGCAGATCTCGGCAATCTGCGCCACGCCCACCGCCCCCAAAAACTTCAGCGTCAGGTGAAAGTTTTCCGCCGGCACCGGCCGTCCGTTGCGCAGTTGCAGCGCACTGCGCCACCGCGCGATCTCCCGGCGCTGGGCCGGAGCGCAGTTCAGCGCAAAGAACAGACGTTTGAACGGCTCGCGGGATTCGTCGTTCATGCCGGGCACCTCCTGGGAAGACTGCCTGAGTGTACTCAACACCCGCTTGCCGACCAGCGTATTTGTGGCGCCGAGGGGCATGCAGGTTATAGTTTCAGCATCCCGAAAAACCGGAGGGGGCCATGCGACAGATCATCAGCAAGGAACCATGGTGGGCCAGACCGCCCGAGCCCGGCCAGGATGAGCTCAAGCTGGAATGGGGCTGGCTGGTGCATTACAGCGAAGGTGAACCTCGCTTCGAGTTCATCCGCGAGCGGCCGACGGACGACGAAATCCGCCAGCGCAAGAGTTGCAGGATCACCCCGACGCCGGAGTGATCCCGCGTGCGGCGTCAGGCCTTGAGGAGTACTTCGAACCCGCCGTAGACCATGCGCTGGCCGTCGAAGGGCATCGGATTGACGTCCGGCTTCATGCGCGGGTCCTGCATCATCCTGTCCATCCCGGCATTGCGGGTGGCCTTGTCCGGCCAGACGATCCAGCCGAAGGCCACGGTTTCGCCTTCCTTGAGCTTCACCGACATTGGAAACGAGGTGACCTTGCCTTCCGGGACATCCTCGCCCCAGCATTCGACCACGCTCAAGGCACCGTTTTCCTTGAAGATCGAGGCGGCGATTTCGGCGTGCTTGATGTATTGCCCGCGGTTGGCGGAGGGTACGGCAGCGATAAAACCATCGACGTAAGACATGAGTATTCTCCTTGGGTCATGGGGTGTTCTGCTGGGTAGTCGATTGCGCTGGCGTCCAATCGACAGCCCCGGCACTCAAACCGACCGGCGGTGCAGTGCGGTCCGCCAGGCTGCCTTCGATCTGCCCCGCCATGTACAGCGTGCCGGCCATGACACCGGTGGTCGGGTTCTGCATCAGTTTGAGCCAGGCCTTGTCGAAGGTATTGCCCAGGCTGCTGCGAATCAGCGCCTCGCTGTCGGGCCGGTCATTGGCCTGAATCAGTGCGCGAATGCCCGCCACCCCGACCGTGATCAAGCTACCGGCGAGTTTCCCGACTGCCGCGGCCACGGCGCTGGCGGCCCCGCGCGGTGCCATTTCGGCTTCCATCCGCTGGCTGGCGCGCCTGGCCACCGGCGCCATCGCGGTGTCGGTCGAGCCCACGCCCCTGTCGCCACCGGCCTTGTGGATTTTGTCGACCAGCGCGGCGTAGGCCGGCAAGGTGTTCAGCGGTTCGGTGTGCACGATCTGGTACAGCGAGGCGTTCCGCGCTGGCGGCGGCCCGAGGGCGATGGCCGGGATTTTCTGGATGCGCCCGTTGAGCTGGGCCATCGGCACGCCGTGGCGGGTGGAGATTTTCTGCAGCTCTTCCTTGAGGATGTCGACGTAGAACGCCGCTGCCAGGCTGAGAATCGAATCGGGATCGACTTCCCGTGCCACCGGGGCCAGCACCTTCTCCTGATAGGCTTCGAGCAGGTACGCCGCCAGACGTTTTTCCGATGCGTCCTGCTCGCCCTTGGCGCTGAGGTTGTACCAGCTGACCTTCACCGACAGCCATTCCTGGGTCCAGTAATTGCTGAACCACGGAATGAAATTCTGTTCGGTCAATTCATAGACCCGTGTGCGCCAGTAATCCATCGCGCCGCGGGCGTAGATTCTGGTCTGCTCGGTGGCCGACTGCGACGCGACGACGATCTCCCGGTCCACTTGTTGCCAGGTGCTCTCTGAAACGATGACCGGCGCCACTTCCACCGGCGCACGCGGCGGTGTGGCGCACCCTGCCAACACCACCAGTACGGCAATGATCAGCGAACGCAGGCTCAAGATCGCGACTTCCTGCAGTGTGCACCGGGCGGAATGCCCGACACCCAAAACCCTCGGTTTAAGTATAGGTGGCGGCGCCCTTGAGGCCGCCTTCGCGAGCAAGCCCGCTCCCACAGTGAAGCGGTTTGTGGGAGCGAGCCTGCTCGCGATGGGGCCAGAGCAGACAGCACAAAAACCACCATCACTGGCGTCGATATTCACCATCGCCGCGATTGCCTTCCGCTTGAACGCCGTCAGCGTAGGATCGATCCCAAGCCAACACGAAACCCCGAATCGGAGGGGAACATCATGCTGATCCATCTGCTGACCTGCCTGGCCCTGACGGCGTTCACATTGAGTGTGTTTGCCTGGTACGTCCTGAGCGAGGAGCAAACATCATGATTCACACCGTCACCCTCGCCGTGGGTTTTCCGGTGTTCGGCAACAATTTCTATGCTCAGGAATTCGAGTCACGTAAAGAGTTGACTCTGATGTTCGACAAAAATTTCGAGGCGTTGCTGATCCCGGCAGCCGATCATCACTTCAGCAACGAAGTGGTCGGGCTCAATGATCAGTTCCGGTTTTTGAATGACGTGCTGGTCGAGCATCTGCTGGATGTCGAACTGGCAAAAGGCTCGGCCCGTTCGTTCGGGTTCTGACAGCGACCGCCGGTCGCCCGGGCACGGGCGGCACCGCTCACAACGTTCGCTGGCTATTGCCGATCCCCTTGGCAATATCGATCCCCCAATCCATCGCTGCTTCCATGTCCAGCATGTGCGGCCGTGGGTCGTGGTTTTCATCGATGGCCGTGCCGTCCGGCCGATAGATGCCGATGAACATGCCCAACGAACCGTCTTTCAATATCTCGGCTGTGACTTTGATGCTGCATCCGTTCGATAGCGTTTCCTTGTGCTCCATATGGCGCTCGGTCATGACTGCATTGCTCCCCTGACAGAATTCAAACCCTACTGGCCATGCTAGCTCAGCCCCCGGAACTGCGCCGACCCGCTGGACCGGAGGGCCTGCCCTGACAGCGGCGCAATGCCTCCTATACTGAAAGCCACCTCCCCCCAGGGGATCTGCACGTCCAACAATAAAAAGCAGAGGTGGAACATGGTCTGGCAGCAAGTCTACGATCCGTTCGGTAACCCGGTGCTTTCAACACTCATGGCAGCTGTGCCGGTGGTGGTGATGCTGGCGTCCCTCGCGTTCTTCCATATCAAGGCGCACCTGGCGGCGTTGCTCGCCCTGGTCTCGGCCTTGCTGATCGCGATATTCGCCTTCGGCATGCCAGCGGGCATGGCAGGTTCGGCGGCGCTGTTCGGTGCGGCCAACGGCCTGCTGCCGATTGGCTGGATCGTGTTGAACATCATCTTCCTGCACCGCCTGACCACCGAGAACGGCTCGTTCAAGGTGTTGCAAGACTCCCTGGCGCGCATCACCGATGACCGGCGCCTGCAATTGCTGCTGATCGCCTTCTGCTTCGGGGCGTTTTTCGAAGGCGCGGCCGGTTTCGGTACGCCGGTGGCAGTGACCGGGGCGATCCTGATCGGGCTGGGGTTTTCGCCGCTCGCCGCTTCAGGGCTGGCGCTGATCGCCAACACCGCCCCCGTGGCGTTCGGCGCCCTCGGCACGCCGATCATCACCCTGGCCAAGGTCACCGGGCTGGATGAAATGGAACTGTCGATGATGGTCGGCCGGCAGTTGCCCTTCTTCTCGGTGCTGGTGCCGTTCTGGCTGATCTGGGCCTTTGCCGGCTGGCGCAAGATGGTGGAAATCTGGCCGGCGATCCTGGTGGCCGGGGTCAGCTTTGCCGTGCCGCAGTTCCTGGTATCCAACTATCACGGGCCAATGCTGGTGGATGTGATCGCCGCGCTGATTTCCATGGCATGCCTGACCGGTTTCCTCAAGGTGTGGAAACCGGCCACCGTGCACACTTCCGCCGCCCTGTCCGGTCGGGACGACAACTCGAAGATCGACGCCGAGCACGACGAAAAGCCTGTACCCACTGCAACCTTTGCCAATGAGGCGAAACCGGCAGTGATGCGGGCGTGGATGCCGTGGCTGATCCTCACGGTCTTCGTGTTCATCTGGGGCACCCAGGGCTTCAAGAACACCTTCGACACCCGCCCTGCCATCGACCCGCAAACCAGTGCCGCCAAGCTCGATCCGCAGGGCAAGCCGATGCGCGAGGCGAACCCGCTGTTTGCGCCAGTCGTGACCTTCACCACCCTGCATTTGCAGGTCGAGAAAGTCCCGCCCGTGGTGGCCGCACCGAAAACCGAAGAAGCGGTGTACAAGTTCACCTGGTTCACCGCCACTGGCAGCGGCATTCTGCTGGCGGCGATTGTCGGCGGCTTGCTGATGGGGTATTCGATCCCGCAACTGATTCACCAGTACCTGCGCACGTTGTGGGTGGTGCGTTATTCGCTGATCACCATTGCGGCGATGCTCGCGCTGGGCTTCCTCACGCGCTACTCGGGCCTGGACGCGACCATGGGCCTGGCCTTCGCCGCGACGGGCATTTTCTACCCGATGTTCGGCACCCTGCTCGGCTGGCTCGGCGTCGCGCTGACCGGCTCGGACACCGCGTCCAACGTGCTGTTCGGCGGCTTGCAACGGGTGACGTCCGAGCAGTTGGGCATCAGCCCGGTGTTGATGGCCGCCGCCAACAGCTCCGGCGGGGTCATGGGCAAGATGGTCGACGCCCAGTCGATCGTGGTCGCCTCCACCGCCACCCGCTGGTACGGCCATGAAGGGGAAATCCTGCGGTATGTGTTCTTCCACTCGATTGTGCTGGCGATCCTGGTCGGTGGCCTGGTGACGCTGCAGGCCTACGTCGCGCCGTTCAGCCATATGGTGGTGGGCGGCCATTAAATCGACCCCTTGTGGG
>NZ_JAHBDN010000097.1:0-19053 GCF_019956445.1 Pseudomonas sp. BF-R-19 | reverse complement strand
CCCTATCCACCCCCAAAGCTGGGGAAAGCCGCCCGCGCCCCAGCCTCCCGGTCTGTCGCCCGCGACTGCGCCATCGCCCTTACTCCGGGCTTCCCACGGGCGTTTTCGCTGATTGGTATGGAAGTTGCCGAACACCCTGCCAACTGCCCCATGCCCAAGGGACAGGTACTTCGATAGAGGGAATACTCATGCACCCTTTACTGTGCAAAACCGCGTCCGCCCTGATTGTGACCGCTCTAGCCCAAGGCATTGCCCAGGCAGCGCTGTTTGCCGCAGACCCCGGACCCTACCTGCCGGCCAATGGCAATTTCGCCGCCTGGTATCAAGATACCCACGGCCGAACCCTTGACCTATGTTTATCCAAGGCTGTCAGTTCCAGGGTTGCCAGCACGCCGGGCGCCCCGACTTACATGTGCTCGTTGATCCCGAACCCCGGTATTTTCGACGACACTCAACCGTTGGTCTTCCCGACCAATTTCCCCGACGAAGCGTTCTGGTCCACTGGCGAAACCACCATCGTCGATGCCGCCCGAGGCATCGACCTGACCTATGTCTCGGCGGTTGAGGCAGCCTTCAGTGGCGGCGATCCGCTGGAGGGCGACCAGATCAGCTTCGCCCGTATCCGTATTCGCATCGACGTGCCCACCGCCGGCACTTATGTCATCACCCACCCCTACGGCGTCGAAGTGTTCAACGTCGACACTCCCGGCCGGCGGGCGATCAACATGACCCGGGACATCGGCATCGGTGCGCCAAAAACCTACGACGGCGCACTCAAGGGCGACGTCGGGCCGTTCCTGCGCAGCGTCAATGGCCCCTACACCGAGACCAACCCCAGCACTGGCCAGGCTGAACAATTCGTCGGCGATCCGAACCTCACCGAAGCCGTCACCGGCAGCCCGTTCAACACCAACTACGTGCGCCTCGAAGGCCCCAATGGCCTGGACTTGCGCACCAACCTCTTCGCCGTATCGGGCAAGTTGTCGACGGTGGTCCGGCCGACCCCGGTGATCGCCGAGCGCAGCACCTACTCGCGACAGGCCGGCACCAGCGCCCCGGTGGCCCAACAGGACGTGTTCGTGCTGGCCCCGCCACCACCGGCCAGCGTGACCCTGGGCAGCAACAACCCGGTGCTGAACTTCACCGAAGCGAACACCACCGGCCACTGGTATGCGCAGTCGCCGAACAATCCGACGCTGCCGAGCACCTTGCAGGTGACCGCCGACAACCACCTGGCCATCGCCAGCAGCACGCCGACCACCTTGCCCATGCCGCTGACCGACCTGGTGACGATCTCACGCGCCGAGTACAGCCTGAGCACCGGGCAAATCACCATCGTGGCCTCGACCAGCGATGAAATATCGCCACCGGTACTCACCGCCACCTCCGGCACCGGTATCGCCATCGGCGCCTTGAGTGGGGACAGCGCGGTGAAAAGCCTGGCCACCGGGATCTCGCCGATTCCGCCAGCCCAGGTTCGTGTGTCGTCGTCCAATGGCGGCAGCGATACCGAAGAAGTGGTCATCGTGCAATGAACGCTCACATGCCCGGATCCTCATCAGGAGGCATCATGAACAAATGGCCACGCCTGGCGCTCAACGCCCTGGGACTGACGCTATCGCTGTCCGGCAGTGCCTTCGCGCAACTCGCCGCCGTCGATCCCGGCCCTTACACCTTTGCCACCGGGAAATTCCCGATCTGGTATCAGGACAACAATCAACTGTCGATGGAACTGTGCCAGTCACGCGCCGCCAGCTCGCGGGTCGCTGCCAGTGTGCCACCGGCCTACATGTGCACCCTGCTGCCGACACCTGGCATTTTCGACGACACCCAGCCGATGGTGTTCCCGGATAACTGGCCAGACGAAGCCTTCTGGTTCCTTGCCGAGACCAGCATCCCCAATAACACCGCCGGCTATGGCATGGACGCTTATGTCGCCGGGATCGAGGCTGCATTTGCTGGCGGCAACCCGCTCGATGGCGACCAGATCAGCTTCGCGCGGATTCGTATGCGGGTGAACATTCCCATAGCCGGGAGCTACACCATTACCCACCCCTATGGCGTGGAAACGGTCAACGTCACCACCCCCGGCCGTCGTGCGATCAACATCACCCGGGACGTCGGCGTCGGTGCGCCGGGGGTTTTCAGCGGTGCAGTCAATGGTGCGATCGGTCCGTTCCTGCGCAGCATCAACGGCCCCTACACCGAAGTGAACCCGGACACCGGCGCCGTCGAAACCTTCGTCGGCGACCCGAACCTCACCGAAGCCGTGACCGGCAGCCCCAACAACACCAACTTCGTGCGTATCCAGGGTCCGGCCGGGACCCTCCAGACCAACCTCTTCACCCTGTCCGGCAAGGTGCTCGACAACCGCGCGCAAACCGCGGTGGACATGAGCCGTGCCACCTACCGCCGCACAGCCGGCACGGGCGGCAACAACACCCGGGTCGAAGTGTTTGCCAAAGCCGCCATTGGTTCGACCTTATGCTTTCGCGAAAGCATCGCCCTGGTCCCCGGCCCGCCTGTGTCGCCTTGCCAGACCAACATGGTGGGCGATAACAACGGCGTGTTCTTCGCCCAGCATCTGCTGGCCAACGCAACGGTGCCGCCGGTCGTGGTGGTCACCGCCACCAACCCGACCGGGACCACCCGCCCGACCGCGGTGTCGAGCAAGCTCTCGGACGTGGTGAAAATCCAGACCGCCCGTTACAACTGGAGCAACCACAGCCTGCTGATCGAGGCCACTTCCACAGACGAGGTGGTGGTGCCGGACATGGTCGCCCAGGGTTACGGACGACTGTCGAAAACCGGCACCCTGCAACACCTGACGGTGGCTGACCTGACCCAACCCCCTGCAACCGTTACAGTCAAATCCGCCGCCGGCGGCAATGACACCGAGCCCGTTGTCGTCGTCGGCACGGCGCCGGACACCGGTGCGAACCAGGCACCGATCTCCGTCGCCGATACCGGCGGCACCAGCTTCGGCGTGCCGATCACCCTCAACCTGCTGGCCAATGACAGGGACCCGGACGGCAATACGCCGCTGAGCATTACCGCGCTGACCCAACCGGCCACCGACCAGGGCTCCGTGGCATTGAGCGGCACTACGGCGGTGGTCTACACCCCTCCCGCTGTCGTCAACGCGCCGCTGACCACGACGTTCACCTACAAGGCCCAGGACGTCAAAGGCCTGGCCTCGACGACAGCGGCAACCGTGACCATTACCGTGGCGCCTAACCGGCCTCCAGTGGCAGTCGCCGATGCCGCCACGACACTGGGTGTGGCGATTCCAATCAACGTGCTGGCCAACGACAGCGACCCGGAAGGCAATGTGCCACTCGCGGTCGCCAGCTTCACTCAACCGGCAGGTCGCGGCACCGTCAGCAGTAACGGTACGGTGCTCACCTATACCCCACCGGCCACCGTCACCACGGCCTTCACCACGACCTTCACCTACATCGCCCGGGACAGCTTCGGCGCCCAGTCGACGTCGCCGGCCACGGTCACGGTGCAGGTCTCGCCACGGCCTGCTGCGGAAACCTTCGCAGTGACCACCGCAACGGTGAGTGCCCGTTCCAATAACCGCTTCACCTGGAACTTTGCCGGCACCTCATCAGTGACCACCGGCAACACCATCACCATCAAGGTCACCACGCCGACCGGACTGGCCACCCTGGGCACCACCACCGTACCGGGGAACGGTCGCTGGCGGTTGACGGTGAACAACACCACCACGGTCGTTCCGTCGGCGAACCCGACCGCCACGATCACCTCGTCCCAAGGCTCCGTGCGGACGGTACCGGTGATCGCCAACTGAGCCCGCGCCCCATTAGCCACGTTGGTTGATGGGGCAGGCTTGAACCCTATGGAAAACCGCGGCCTCGGGTGGGGGGCCGCGGTTTTTTGCCGGGTGCATTGATGGAAGCAATCCAGCGGTGGTCTGGCTACCATCACTGGAGCAGTGCCCAACCAAGCTCAATCCAAGGGGCTGGGACAACTGCAAGTGAATGGTTGCTCGTAAGCCGCCATCGCGAGCAAGCTCGCTCCCACAGAAGAGCAAAGGCAGAGCGGCATACACCCACGCTCCTCACCACTCATCAGGCCGAGCGTTAGCTCGCCTGCAGCTCTTGATCTTGATCCACCCGCCCCCTCGGCAGGCTGAGTGGAGGCGTTCATCCGGGGGTAGGCGCGCAGCGCCGTTCGGCGCAGCCGAACACATCGAGAGGAGGTCGAGCGAAGCCGACCGGAGGCAATGCCCCCGGATGAATGCCGGAGCGAAGGAACCCCGAGCCTAAGCGAGGGGCCGTACGTTCGGGGCGAGCGTTTTTTGGGTTGCTTTTTTTAGGCGCTTGTAAAAAAAGTGACTCGCCGTAAGGGCGAAACCACCAGCCGCCGTTACCAAAGAAACAGATATGTACTCGGTCATGAGGGAATATCCAAAGCCAAAGACATGAACTGACCAATCCGCGACCGCAACCACCGCTCCGCCGGATCATTGTCATGCACCCCACTCCAGGCCATCGACAACTGCGCCGCCTCAATCTCGAACGGCGGATCCTCGGCCCGCAACCCACACCCCTCCACCAACGCACACGCCGCATAATCCGGCACGGTGGCAATCATCTCGGTCCCGGCGAGCAACGCCCGCAACCCACTGAACTGCGGCACCCCCAGCACCACACGACGACAACGCCCGACCTTCGCCAGATCCAGATCGATATTGCCGCTCAAATCCCCCGAGAACGACACCATCGCATGGGGCCGCTCGCAGTACTCATCCAGGGTCAACACCCCCGGCCGGGTGTCGCCACGCAGCACCTTGCAGGGAATATCGCGCAGCTTCTTGCGCTTGGCATTGGCCGGCAGATCCGTGGTGTAACTCACGCCTACCGAGATTTCCCCCGACGCCAGCAGCGTCGGCATCAACAGGTAATTGGCCCGCCGCACGACCACGACAATGCCCGGCGCTTCCTCTTGCAACTGACGCAGCAACGGAGGAAACAAACCGAACTCGGCATCGTCCGACAGTCCGATGCGAAACACATCGCAGCTGGTCGCCGGATCGGACTCCTTGGCCCGGCTGACCGCGCCGGAAATGGTGTCCATCGCCGGTTGCAACTCCTTGAGAATCGCCAACGCGCGCGCCGTCGGCTCCATGCCGCGACCGTTGCGCAGCAGCAACGGGTCGTCGAACAGATCGCGCAAACGCCCCAGCGCGGCGCTCACCGCCGGTTGGCCCATGAACAGTTTTTCCGCGACGCGGGTCAGGTTCTTTTCGAACATCAGGGCCTCGAAAATCACCAGCAGGTTCATGTCGACGCGACGCAGATCGTTACGGTTCATAGGCACGGGTTCCTTGTGTGTGTTCGGCCAGGCGCGAGGATGAGAAGTGTGTCTGACTTTACCCAAGACTTCCCGCGGTGAGCGAGGAATTAACAACGATTAACTCGCAAGCCAGAGCCTTCGGGTCCAAGAATGAAGCCTACCGACACGGACATTCGCCATGGCTCACGTTCAGCAAAATGCCGCCCCCGCGCCATTCACGCCGGTGCCAAAGAAAAGCACCGGCGGCCTCAGCCCGCAACGCGAAAAACGGGTTAAACAACTGATCCTCGAACGCCTCGGTGACAGCCTTGAAGTCACTGAACTGGCACAGGCTTGCGCCCTCTCGCGCAGTCACTTCTCCCGCGCGTTCAAGTGCAGCACCGGCCTCTCGCCACAGGACTGGATTCGCCAGCAGCGCATTGCCCTGGCCAAGCAATTGATCCAGTACACCAACCTGAGCCTTACGCAGATCAGCCTCGAATGCGGCTTCTGCGATCAGGCGCACTTCTGCCACATCTTCACCCGCAGCGAAGGCATCAATCCGTTTGCCTGGCGCTGTCAGGTGGTGCATGGCCTTAAAAGCAAAAGATCGCAGCCTTCGCCAGCGATCTTTTGATCTGGCTTTTTAACCTTTCAAGAACGCCAACAGGTCAGCGTTGAGCTGGTCTTTATGGGTGTCCGTCAAACCGTGAGGAGCGCCCGGGTAAATCTTCAGGGTCGAGCCTTTCACCAGCCTGGCGGAGGAGACGCCCGCCGCTTCGTACGGCACGACCTGATCCGCGTCGCCATGCACCACCAGGGTCGGCACGTCGAACTTCTTCAAGTCTTCGGTGAAGTCGGTTTCCGAGAATGCCTTGATGCAGTCATAGGCATTCTTGTGGCCGGCCATCATGCCCTGCATCCAGAACCAGTCGATCATGCCCTGGGACGGTTTCGCGTCGGGTTTGTTGAAGCCGAAGAACGGGCCGCTGGCGAGGTCGATGTACAGCTGCGAACGGTCGGCCAGCGAAGCCTGGCGGATGCCGTCGAACACTTCCAGCGGCAGGCCGCCGGGGTTGGCTTCGGTCTTGAGCATCAGCGGCGGCACCGCGGAAATCAGCCCGGCCTTGGCCACGCGCCCAGTGCCGTGGCGACCGATGTAACGCGCCACCTCGCCACCGCCGGTGGAAAAGCCGAACAGCACGGCGTTTTGCAGATCGAGCAGCTCGATCAACTGCGCCAGGTCGTCGGCGTAATGGTCCATGTCATTGCCCGACCACGGCTGGCTGGAGCGCCCATGACCGCGACGGTCGTGGGCGATGACCCGGTAGCCCTTGGAGGCCAGGAAGATCATCTGCGACTCCCAGCTGTCGGCGTTCAGCGGCCAGCCGTGACTGAAGACAACCGGCTGACCGGTGCCCCAGTCCTTGTAGTAAATCTCGACGCCGTCGCGAGTAGTAAAGGTGCTCATGGGTGATGCCTCCTTAACGAGGGTTGGGGGGTGAATCAAACCGGTATCAGGTTCATGCGATCGGCCAGGCGCGCCACTCGCTCGCCCAGGTGCGCGGCGGTGCAGCGATCCTCGGGCGGAGGGGCATCGTCGGGGGATTGCTCGACATTCGACTGGGCCATGGCGCCGAGGGAGCTGCCCAGGCGATTGAGTTGGCCGTTGAACGCGCCAGTGCTGGAGCGTGCCGGCAGCAGGTCGAGGCCGACCCAGATCATCGAGTGCTGCGCGGCGAACACCGCCATCTGCAGCAAGGTGTTGAGCTTGTCGCCGCACAGGCAGCCGGAATTGGTGAAGCCTGCCGCGAGTTTGTCGCGCCAGGGCTGGGTCAGGTAGAACGCCGCCGTGGCCTCCATGAACGCCTTGAAGGCCGCCGAGGCGCTGCCCATGTAGGTCGGCGCGCCGAAGATGATGGCATCGGCGCGGTGCAGCCGCGCCCAGTGCTCGTCCACCTCCTCGACCGGGATCAACTGGCAGGTGCTGCCCAGGTGCCGTTCCACGCCCGCGGCCACGGCTTCGGCCATGACCCGGGTGTGCCCGTAGCCACTGTGATAGACCACCACCACGTTGCTCATTGCTCTGTCCTTGCGATGGATTGGAATCCCTTTGTAGGAGCGGGCTTGCTCGCGATGGTGTGTCAGCCGCATTGGTGTCGACTGATACTCCATCGCGAGCAAGCTCGCTCCTACGGAAGAGAGTTTTGGCGTAGAGCGGACGCGCGACGAGTTAAACGTTGTTAATTTTCCATGGCACGCAAAAAGCCCCGGCAACCGAGGTCCATCTGTCGCGCCCAATGATCACGGGGCCGACAGCCGCAGGCCGATACGCTAGAGTCAATGCCTGCCCCTTCAGTCACCCGGGCGGCGCATTGCGCTCTGTAAAAAACCTGAGGAATATGCTCGAAAACCGCGTACTAGACGGATGCAGCAGGAGCGACTCGTTGACCCTTTCCCCCGAACAGGCTGTGCATTTCGGCCCCTACCGGGTCTACCCCGGACAACGCCTGGTGATGGAGGCCGACCAGCCTTTGCGCCTGGGTCGGCGTGCCATGGACATCCTGTTGATCCTGCTTGAGCACGCCGGCAACGTGGTCAGCAAGCAGCAACTGATCGCCCGGGTCTGGCCCAACAGCGTGGTCGAAGACATCAACCTGCGGGTGCACATGGCCGCGTTGCGCAAGGCGCTCGGCGACGGTCAGGCCGGCCAGCGCTACATCGTCACCGTGGCCCAGCGCGGGTACAGCTTCGTCGCACCGCATTCACTGGAACAGGCTGAGCAACCGCCAGCGCCCGTGGCCTGCGCGCCGAGCCGGCATAACCTGCCGGTGCGCCGCACGCGCATGATCGGTCGGCAGACGCTGGTCGACAACCTGATGGAGCAACTGCCCCGCCAGCGCTTCATCACCCTGGTCGGCCCCGGTGGCATCGGCAAGACCACCGTGGCCTTGCGGGTCGCCGAACAAATGATCGGTCGCTACCGGGACGGCATTCGCCTGCTGGACCTGGCCCCGATCAATTGCCCGCTGATGATCGACGGCCACCTGGCGACGTTGCTCGAACTGGCCCTGCACGACGACGCCCCCCTGAGCGGTCTTGCCGACTGTCTGCGCGACAGGCAAATGCTGTTGGTCATCGACAACTGCGAACACTTGGTCGACGCCATCGCCCAGCTCTGCGAAAACATTCTGCGCAGTGCGCCGCACGTGCATATTCTCGCCACCAGCCGCGAGAGCCTGCGGGCCGAAGGGGAATTCGTCCAGCGCCTGGAATCACTCGACTGCCCACCGCCCATCGCCGTCCTCGACCGCGCCCAGGCCATGACCTTTTCCGCCTTGCAACTGTTTGTCGAGCGGGCCATGGCCAGCCATGACAGCTTTGAACTGACGGACGATGAACTGCCGCTGTTGATCGACATCTGCCACCGACTGGACGGCATACCACTGGCCATCGAATTGGCGGCGGCGCAAGTGGGCAACTTCGGATTGCCCGGCTTGCTGGCGCAGTTGCAAAGCAGCTTCCGGGTGTTGACCCAGCCCTGCCAGACGCCGCTGGCACGCCATCAGACCCTGCGCGCGACGCTGGACTGGAGCTTCGAGCTGCTCAACGTCTGCGAAAAGACCTGCCTGCGCCGACTCAGTGTGTTTCGCGGCAGCTTCACCCTGGAGTCGGCAGCGGCGGTGATTGTCGGTGAACACATCGAACCCCGCGAAGTGTTCGGCTCGATCACGCAACTGGTCGCCAAGTCGCTGTTGAACGTGGAGGTGGGCGACGAGGATGTTTACTACCGCCTGCTCGATACCACCCGCAGCTATGCCCTGGAAAAACTTGCGCAAACCTGCGACCTGCCCGGCACGCGGGAGCGCCATGCCGAACGTTGCCTGGCGCTGATGCAACAGGCGCAGGACGACTGGGAGAAAACCTCGACCGCCCTGTGGCTCGAGCGCTATGGCCGGGCCCTGGAGGACATCCGCGCGGCCCTCGATTGGGGTTTGCACGCGCAAGGGCCGCAGGCACTGGCGATACGCCTGGCCGCGACGTCCACGCCCCTGTGGCAGGAGTTGTCACTGCTCAAGGAACACGGCGGTTATGTGCGCAAGGCGCTGGCCTTGCTCGAGCAGTCTGCCGAACCTTGCCCGCGCTTGCAGATGGCCCTCAAGCTGGCCCTGGGCAGTGCCTGTTACCACGCTCAAGGCGCCAGCACCGAAACCATTGGCGCTTTTGTCAGCGCCAGAACCCTGGCCAGCCGACTCAACGATGTGGCCGGTCAGTTGCGGGCGATTTCCGGGCACCTGGCGGTCAATCTCAGCTGCGGCCAATACCAGATGGCTCTGGAACAGAGCCGGCAATTCGATCGACTGGGGCTGCATGACGACGCCCTGATGTCCCTGAGCATGCATCGATTGCGGGTGCTCGCCCTGCACTTCTGCGGCGACCAGCGACAGGCTGGGGAGCATGCCGAACAGGTGCTGCAACGCATGGCCCACAGTGGTCATCTCAACCGTTTCACCCATGGCTTCGGCGTGCAATACGACCAGAGTGTCGCGGCACTGACCATCCACGCGCGCATCCTCTGGCTGCGAGGCCAACCGGAACAGGCCTGGCGCGCAGCCCGGCAGGCGCTGGACATAGCGCTGCAGATCAACCACGGCACGTCGATCTGCTACACCCTGGCGCTCGCCGGCTGCCTGATCGCCCACTACAACGGCGACACCCGCAGCGCCCGCGAACTCATGCGCCTGCTGCTGGAACAGACGCAGAAACACTCGGTCCTGCTGTTCTATGACTGGGCGCAACACTACGCGCAGGTGATCGGCGGCACCGATGTGCAGCCAATCAGTCGACAAAGCGCCGGTTTGATCAAGGACATCATGGTCACGCTGGATTCAACCTGTGTCGACGATGATCTGCTCGAGCGTGCGCAAAGCGGCGTTTCGGACTGGAGCACGGCAGAGATTCTGCGGGCCAGGGCCACGACATTGCTGGCAACCGATTGCCCGCTCAAAACCGCGACGGCCGAAACCGTGCTGCTCAAGGCACTCAACGTGGCCAGGACTCAGGGTGCGCAGGCCTGGGAATTGCGCAGCGCCACCTCACTGGCGCAGTTGTGGCAGCGTCAGGGCGATCCCCTACGGGCGCATCAATTGCTGGCCCCGATCTACCAGCGCTACACCGAAGGTTTCGCCACGCCCGACTTGATGACCGTTCGCCGGCTACTCGACGAGTTGCAATGCCACCTGCCCGCCTGAAGGCCGGCGCGTTTGACTGACGTAACCGGCATAGCGAATTTCGAGGGCGCGCAAATCACCACTGAGTTCAAGTTTTTCCAGGGCGTAGGTGCGGGTGGTGTTGAGGAAGCGGTAGCGGGTCACACCGCCGCCCTGCTCCTGAGACAGCAGTGACTTGAGTGTGAGGTTGTCCAGCACCTCGATCAGCTCGGCGACCGGCAACGCGTCGCAGCTGATCACACCTATCGCGGCGTCCTGGGTGAAGGCCATCTTGAACACCGCCAGCTGCTGCAACACGGTTTGCTCCACGGCAGTCAACCGTTCGTAGCTCCAGTCCAGCGCAGCCTTGAGCGTCTGGTGCCGAGGCACGGCCGTGCGGCGGCCCTGGGACAGCAACTGAAAACAGTTATCGAGTTGCGCTTGCAACCCCACCAGCGCCAGCGCATCGATTTGCGCCGCCGCCAATTCAATCGCCAGCGGCAGGCCGTCGAGACGTCGGCAGATTTCCCGTACGGTCTTGAGGTCTTGTTCGCGCAGGGTGAACCCTTGCTGACGAGTTCGGGCACGGCTGACGAACAACTGCACCGCCGAATAGCCCATGACCTCGGCAACGCTGCGCAGCGCTGACGCCGGCGGCACCGCCAGCGGTGGCAGACGCAAGACGGTTTCGCCCGCTGCCTTGAGCGGCTCGCGGCTGGTGGCGAGGATCGACAGTCGCGGCAGCGCAGCCAGCAGCGTTTCGATCAACGTCTGGCAGCGTTCGAGCAGGTGTTCGCAATTGTCCAGGACCAACAAGGCATGCCGCTGCGCCAGCGCCTCCAGCGTGGTGCCGACCTCCAGCCCAAGGGTTCGTGTGAGGTGATCGGTCACTTGCGCCGGGTCATCGATCGCCGCCAGGTCCACCAGCCACACGCCGTGCCGATAGTGCTGCAGCAACAGTTCGGCCACACGCAGCGCCACGGTGGTCTTGCCGATCCCGCAAGGCCCGACCAGGGTCATGAATCGGCGCACCGGCAACTGCCGCACCAGACTGCCGACAATCGCATCGCGCCCGGTGATCGGTGTGAGCCGCGCCGGCAGGTTGTGCAGGGGCTTTTTCAAGGTCTCGCTCGGGAACGCTACGGGCTGCGGTGAATGCTGTACCGGGGCGACAAAACTGTAGCCGCGCTGGGGAATGTTGACGATGTAGCACTGGCCGTTCTGGCCGTCGCCCAGGGCTCGGCGCAGCGCGGCGATGTGCACCCGCAGGTTGATCTCTTCGACCACGGAGCGCGGCCAGACCTGCGCAATCAACTCTTCCTTGCTGACCACCGAACCTGCGTGCTCGACCAGCACCTGCAACACGTCAAGGGCGCGGCCGCCCAGGCGCAGCGGTCGATCGCCCTCCAGCACCAGTCGCTGACTGAGGTGGAAAGCGTAGGGCCCGAATTGCAGCACCGCTTCGCTGTTTATATCTCTGAGGCTGTTCATGCGCTGTCACCCGCTGGAAGCCTGGCTCGGTACGTGAGTCCATCCCAGGCTCCGCACCTTCCTTGCAATGCGTTCAGCGATATCTTGGCAGGCCTCGGTGACGGTACAACTGCCACGGGGGGAGCGTCACGGCCATTGCGGTGCGCATGACGGACACGCGCGCTAGCTGAACTGCTCGCGGTATTGGGTCGGGGTCAGGCCAAGCTTTTCACTGAACAGAAAACGCATGTGCCGCACGCTGCCGAAGCCACTTTTGAAGGCCACGGTCTTGAGCGGCAACTCGGTGGTTTCCAGCAGGTTCCTGGCGCAATCGATGCGTGCGCTTTGCAGAAACTCCATCGGCGTCATGCTCACTTCCCGGGCGAACACCCTGGCGAAATGCCGCGGGCTCATGTTGGCCAGACCGGCCATGCGCTCGATGCTGTAGGTTTCATCGAGATGTTCGAGCACATGGTTCTGCACCCGGGTAATCGCCGTTTCGTGAGGGGCCACCGCCGCCATCAACGGGCTGAACTGCGCCTGCCCACCCTGGCGTTTCATCACCACCAGCAACACCTTGGCCACGTCCTGGGCGACTTTCTTGCCATGGTCCTGGGCCACCACAGACAAGGCCAGGTCGATCCCGGCGGTGACGCCACCGGAAGTGATCAGGTTGCGGTCCTGGACGAAGATCTGATCGGTCTCGACGGTCGCCTTCGGAAAGCCCTTGATCAGCCGCTCGGTGTAGTGCCAGTGGGTGGTGACGCGATAGCCGTCGAGCAAACCGGCATGGCCCAACACGAACGCCCCGGTGCAGATCGAGCCATAAGCGGCGGACCGGCTGACGTTGTGCCGGAGCCAGTCGAGCAATGGCGGATGCCTTTCGTTGTAGGCACCGGGACCACCGGGTATCAATAGCAAGTCAAAACCTTCGCAGGCCTGGTCGATGTGCCGGTCAGCGTGCACGCTCACCCCGTTGGACGCCCGCAGTGCGCCGGGCTCGGTACCGATGGTCGACAGCACATAGTGATCGTCGGGTTTCAGATAACGATTGGCGATGGAAAACACCTCCATGGGCCCGGCCATGTCGAGCAGGAGAAAGTCGGGAAACAGCACCATTGCCACGGTTTTCATGGATTGGAATTCACTGGGATCAATAGGGTCGGCACACCAATCCTTGTGGGAGCGGGCTTGCTCGCGAAGGCGTCGTGTCATTCACAAATATGTAGCCTGACACGACGCCTTCGCGAGCAAGCCCGCTCCCACAGGATTCTTGCTGTGCATTATGGCCATGTACGACGCAAAGGTCGGAAAAGAATAGCTGATTCGCACCCGCAAACTGTCAACCTGATAGAGACAGTATTTCAATTTCCACCTACTTATTGCACCAACCAGTAACCATTAACCTTCTCCTCACTCGGACGAATTCACGTCCCCACAGGAGATTTCATCATGCTGACTCTTCGCAAAGCCTCGGATCGTGGCCTGGCCAATCACGGCTGGTTGAAGTCGTTCCATACCTTTTCCTTCGCCAACTATCGCAACCCGAAAGAGCAGGGTTTTTCCGACCTGTTGGTGATCAACGACGACCGCGTCGCCGCCGGCAAAGGCTTTGGCCAGCACCCGCACCGCGACATGGAGATTTTCTCCTATGTGCTTGAAGGTGCCCTGGAACACAAGGACACCCTGGGCACCGGTTCGGTGATCCGCCCCGGCGACGTGCAACTGATGAGCGCAGGCAGCGGCGTGGCCCACAGTGAGTTCAACCACTCCGGCACCCGACCGGTGCACTTTCTGCAGATCTGGATCGTACCCGACGTCAGCGGCGCCAAACCGCGTTATCAGCAAGAGCATTTCAGCACCCAGAAGAAACGCGGACGCCTGCAACTGATCATCTCGCCGGACGGCGCCAAGGGTTCGCTCAAGGTACGTCAGGATGCACGGGTGTATGCCGGCCTGATCGACGGCAAGGAAAGCGCCACCCTGGAGCTCGCCGCCAACCGTTACGCCTATGTGCACGTGGCCCGGGGCAGCGTCGAACTCAACGGAATGTTGTTGCAGGAAGGCGACGGTGTGCGGGTTCGTGATGAGCAGGCGCTGACCTTGAGCAATGGTGTGGATGCTGAAGTATTGATGTTTGACCTGCGTCCACAGGAACTGCCGGAAATGCCATGACAGATCCATGTGGGAGATCCATGTGGGAGCGAGCTCGCTCCCACAGGATTTGTGCCACCTGGAATTACTCGCCGCTCCCGGCGAACCCCTCGACAAACTCATCGATCACCGCCTGGACCCTGGCTGGCTCGCAGGACTCCTGAGGTTTCGCGATCTCTACACTCTATTCCCCCTGATAACGGGCCCGATAGCGCCCGGGGCTTTCCCCGGTCCACTTCTTGAACGCCCGATGAAAAGCGCTGGGTTCCTGGAAACCCAGTTGCTCGGCGATATCGCTGATGCTCGCGTCGCTCTGACGCAGTTGTTCAAAGGCCACGCCACGGCGTACTTCGTCCTTGATCTCCTGATAGGAACAACCTTCACGCTCCAGTTTGCGGCGGAAGGTGCTGGGGCTCAGGTGCTGTTCCAGGGCAAAGGCCTGCAATGTCGGCCATTCACTGTAATGACTGCCGCGCAAGCGCTGGTGAACCTGGGATGCCAGGCCGTGCTGGTTGCGGAAGCGGATCACCAGCCATTGCGGCGCGGTACGCAGGAACACTTTCAACGACGCCAGGTCCTGAACCACCGGCAGGCGCAAGTAGTGGCTGGCAAATTCGATTTCGGTGCGCTCGGCACCAAAGGTCAGGTTGGGGCCCCAAAGCAGGCGGTCGTCACCCAGCGACAGGCGCGAATGGCGGAAGTCCGCACGGTCAATGGGAATGCGCCGCCCGCCCAGCCAGCACAGCAGACTGATCATCAACACCAGGAAGGTTTCTTCACCAAACCGGCTGGCATCGTTGTCCGTCGAACGGGTTTCCAGGCTGATCACCGCACGCTTGCCACGCACCGCGAGCGAGCCGCGAAAGTCGCGCAGGAACAAGCCGAAGTTGGCCAGGCACTGACGCATGGCCTTGTGCAGATCGGGTTCCTGAATCAGGGCACGGCAAATCAGGGCGAAACTGCCCGGCGGCATGCCATGGGAGTCGAGCCCGAAAAACTCATCGTCGAGTTCGCGGATCTGGATCAGCCACAACGCCGCAAACGCATTGGCCGGCACCCGCGCCGTGGGTTGGTGCATGACCCCCGGATCAATGCCCGCCTGTTCGAGCACGGCTGTCACGCGCTGCGGATCATCCCTCAGCCCATGGATCATTGCCTGCACGAAATAGGCGGCAACCGAGTCCTTTTCCCGCATTGGTTCGTTTCTCTCTCATCACCCGAATGGCAAAAAACATCAGTGCCGTTGAACAGTTTTGGCATAGGACAACCGCCCTGCCGGCTCTAGACTCGCGGCAATAGTACGCCTTCGGCCGCCGTCGCGGCCAAGGTATCGCAGGGTTTGATCGAAGGATGGGAAGATGAATCTGCAAAACATCGGGGTAATCGGTGCGGGCACCATGGGCAACGGCATCGCACAAGTCTGTGCCATGGCCGGTTTCAACGTGACCTTGCTCGACATTTCCGAAAGCGCTTTGCAAAAAGCCGTCGCAACGGTCGGTAAAAACCTGGACCGGCAGATCGCCAAGGAAACACTGACGCCAGAGCAGAAACAGGCGACCCTCGACAACATCCGCACCAGCACCGATTACAGCGTCCTGCGTGACGCGCAACTGGTCATCGAAGCGGCCACTGAAAACCTCGACCTGAAACTGCGAGTGCTGCAACAGATCGCCGCGCAGGTCAGCAACGAATGCGTCATTGCCTCCAATACCTCGTCGCTGTCGATCACCCAACTCGCCGCCAGTGTCAGCCAGCCTGAGCGCTTCATCGGCCTGCATTTCTTCAACCCGGTGCCGGTGATGGGCCTGATCGAAGTCATCCGCGGCCTGCAAACCACTGATGCGACCCACCAACTGGCGCTGGACATGGCGACCACCCTCGGCAAAACCGCGATTACCGCGGGTAACCGTCCGGGTTTCGTGGTCAACCGGATCCTGGTGCCGATGATCAACGAAGCGATCCTGGTGTTCCAGGAAGGCCTGGCCAGCGCCGAAGACATCGACGCCGGCATGCGCCTGGGCTGCAATCAGCCTATCGGCCCGCTGGCCCTGGCGGACCTGATTGGCCTGGACACCCTGCTGTCGATCCTCGAAGCCTTCTATGACGGTTTCAACGACAGCAAATATCGCCCGGCGCCGTTGCTCAAGGAAATGGTCGCCGCCGGTTACCTGGGACGCAAAACGGGGCGCGGCTTCCATGCCTATGCCTGAGCGTTGCTCGCGCTTTGCCGAGTACCGGGACAAGGTCCTGGAGCTGTTTGCCTGCAAGGGGTTCGGCCAGGTCGGCATGCGCGAGCTCGCGACGTGCCTGGGGCTCTCCCCAGGCTCGCTGTATCACCATTACCCCAGCAAACAGCATCTGCTGCTCGACCTGATCGAGGAGTTCTACGAGGAGCTGTTGGCCACCCTGGGGCGTATCCAGCAAAAGGCCCCGGGCAAGCGCGACAAGCTCAACAGCCTGATCCGCGCTCATCTGAACCTGCATCGGGAGATGCCCTGGCATTTCCGCCTGGTGGAGCGCGACAGCGGCTGCCTGAACGAAGAGCAACAGGCTCGGGTCCGGCAATTGCGCGAGCAATACGAACGCACGTTGCTGAGGATGCTGGGCGCGAAGTCGCGTTTCAGCGAGCAAGGGGTGCTGGCCGCTGGGCATGCCATTGGCGCCCTGCTCAACAGCGCTCCCTGCTGGCTGACACCACATGTGCTGGACGAGCAGGAGCGTGATGAGCTGATCGAGAGCATGGTCAGCGGCGCCATCGAACGTGTGCTTGCGCCGCGGCGTGTGCCGGAGGCAATAAGCCTCGCGCGGCCTATCGAAAAAACATCTAAAGAAACACAAGCACCGACAAAGATTTAGCGCTTTGCTTGTCGGCTCGACACAATCGGAATTCGCCGAAAAAACCGGCGTCCAAACCGATGTGTGTACTCGAGCACCTGGAGCCGACCATGAAAATCAATCCTTACCTTATCTTCAACGGCAACTGCAAAGCCGCCTTCACGTTCTACGCGAAGTGCCTGCAAGGCCAGAGCGAAGCCATGCTGACCTTCGGCGAAACGCCGGCCGCCGAGCATGTCCCCAAGGATCTGCACAACCTGATCATCCATACCCGCCTGATCGTGGGCGATCAGGCAATCATGGGGTCGGACACCACGCCGGATCGCCCCGTCCAGGGCATGAGTGGTTGCTCGATTTCACTCAACGTCGACAGCATTGCCGAAGCCGAGCGGGTCTTCAATGCACTGGCGGACGGTGGCACTGTGCAAATGCCACTGGAGACCACGTTCTGGGCGGCGCGCTTCGGCATGCTGGTCGACCGTTTTGGTGTGTCGTGGATGGTCAACTGCGAAAAGGATCAGTGAGAGGTCTTGGTCGATCGACAGTCTTCAAGGCACAAAAAAGCCCAACCTGAAAAGGTTGGGCGTTCTGGCAACTCCCGGCCTGTCTGCTACCGTCAACTAGCCACATGGATAGCAGCGAACCAGAGGAGCGAACCCCCTATGCCGGCCCACGACCTGTCCTGGCCCACCCGTTTCAAATGCTTGCTACTGGCCGGTGGTCTGATCACCAGCCTGCTGACCCTCAATGGTTGCGCCACTGTCGATGCACAGACCACCGCCTATGTCGGCGTAGAACATCCGGCACCGACATCGCCGGACCAGGTAGTCGTGCTGCGCTCGGAGCCTCTGCGCCCACATGTGCGCCTGGGTGAAGTGCTGATCGACGCCAGCATCGACCCTGCCCCACCAATCACCGAAGTCGAACAGAAGCTGCGGGAAGAGTCCGCCAAACTCGGTGGCGACGCGGTGGTAGTGGTCTATGACCACATTCAGGCGGTGGGTGCCTACGCCAGCGGGCCGCTGTGGGCTCGCGACGTGACGACCATCGAGGGACGCAAACTCAAGGGCATCGTGATCAAGTACCAGTAGATATCTCCCCGGAAGACAGCGTCAACGGAGGTTGAATTTGAATGACGTGGTGATCGCCCTCATCGTATTCGCCTGCCTGTCCGCCAGCGCACTGCTGGGCTCGTACGTGAGGGAGCGATTACCGAGCCATCATCTGAGCGATGACTCCGTGGCGGTGGTGAAGCTGGCCACCGGCCTAATCGCAACGATGTCGGCGCTGGTCCTCGGCCTGCTGGTTTCCTCAGCCAAGGGCACCTTCGATACGGCCAATGCCGAACTGGAGGGCGCGGCGGCGAAAGTGGTTCAATTCGACCGCTTGCTGGCCCGCTACGGCACCGACACCCAGGGCATCCGTACCGAGCTCAAGCACAACTACGCCGAAGTCACCCAGGTGCTCGCTTCCCGCGATCACCAGCAGATTGCGAAACTCGATAGCCCCGAAATGATCCGTCGCTCCGAAGGCCTGCAACGCCAGGTCGAATCACTGACGCCCGGCAACGATGATCAGCGCGCGCTGAAAGCCTCGGCATTGCAAGACATGGACACCGTGTTTGCCACCCGCTGGCTGACCCTGCTGCAGGCCAATCAATCGATTCCACCGGTGATGCTGGTGATCCTGGTGACGTGGCTGGGGATTATCTTCGGTTCGTTCGGCCTGTTTGCACCCTGCAACGGCACCATTGTCGTCGTATTGCTGCTGTGTGCCCTGTCGACGGGGGCAACCATCCTGCTGGTAGAGGAGCTCAATCGTCCACTTGATGGCTTTATCTGTGTGTCGCTGGAACCCTTGGAGCACACGCTGGAGCGGTTGGGGCAGTAATTTCCATTTCCTGCGGACAAAAACAAAACCCCAACTGCTTTCGCAATTGGGGTTTCGGAATTTAATCTTGACGATGACCTACTCTCACATGGGGAAACCCCACACTACCATCGGCGATGCATCGTTTCACTGCTGAGTTCGGGATGGGATCAGGTGGTTCCAACGCTCTATGGTCGTCAAGAAATTCGGG
>NZ_JAHBDN010000096.1:0-19351 GCF_019956445.1 Pseudomonas sp. BF-R-19 | reverse complement strand
GTGTCAGGCAATACATATGTTTACTGACGCACCGCCTTCGCGAGCAAGCCCGCTCCCACAGGGAACTGTGGTGGTTTCGGTATTGTGTTAAGGCAAAAAAAGCCCCGCGACCGAATGAGACGCAGGGCAAGGAAATTGGTTGGTTGCGGCCAACCAAAGGAGCACTTCAAAACATCGGGTTAATTGCTCGCGACCGTCTCCGGCTGCCAGCCGCCACCGAGGGCCTTGTAGATTGCGACGATGCCGCGATACAGGTCGACTTCAGCCTGGGCCTGGGTGTCTTCGGCTGCCAGGCGTTCACGCTGGGCGTCGAGCAGCACCAGGAAATCGGCCGTGCCTTCGCGGTAGCGGATCTCCGCCAGGTCGGCGGCCGAACGGCTGGACTCGCTCTGGCGAATCAGCGAGATCAGGCGCTGTTGGCGTTTGCCGTAGTCGCTGAAAGCGTTTTCCGACTCTTCCAGGGCCAGCAACACTTGCTGCTCGTAGGTCGCCAGGGCGCCTTCGGCATCGGCGTCAGCACCGCGCAACCGGGCCTTGACGCTGCCCAGGTCAAACGCCGCCCAGGTGATGCTCGGGCCCAGCGCCCAGGCGTTGGCCGCCGAGGAGCCGATCTGCGAACCGCGCCCGGCCGTAAAGCCAAGGAAGCCGCTGAGGCTGACTCGAGGGAACAGATCCGCCTTGGCCACGCCGATACGCGCCGTGGCCGACGCCAATTGGCGCTCGGCACTGCGAATGTCCGGACGGCGTTGCAACAACTCACCCGGATCACCGATCGGCAATGCCTTGGCGATCGCCGGCAGGTCTTTCGGGCTCAGGTCCACGGTCAGCTTGTCCGGGCGTTCACCCAGCA
Organism: Pseudomonas sp. BF-R-19; assembly: GCF_019956445.1. Taxonomy (NCBI): domain Bacteria; kingdom Pseudomonadati; phylum Pseudomonadota; class Gammaproteobacteria; order Pseudomonadales; family Pseudomonadaceae; genus Pseudomonas; species Pseudomonas sp. BF-R-19. Next base: position 18,501 of record NZ_JAHBDN010000096.1, on the reverse strand, counting down.
GGGTGGCGATGCGGTTTTTCTGCCGAATCTGTTCGGCCTGTAGTTGCGGCACGCTGGCCTCAACCGACGCCAGTCGCGCATCGGCGCGCTCCACATCGAGCTGATCGCCGACGCCGGCATCACGCAGGCTGACCGTGATCTTGCGCGACTCCTGCTGGTTCTGCAGGTTGGCCAGGGCAATTTTCTCACGCAACTGCGCGCCGCGCAGTTGCCCGTAGGAATCCACCAGTTCGGCAATCATGGTGACTTGCAGTTGGTACAGGTCGGCCTCGAATGCCTGTTGCTCTGCGTTGGCCGACTCCAGGTTGCGCTGGATGCGACCAAACAAGTCAATTTCCCAGGCCATATCCAGGCCCAGGTCATAACGTTCGCTGTTGACCCGGTCGGTGGTCTGGCCCGGAATCTGGCCTTTGCCCAGGTCACTGCTGACGCGGCTGGTGATGGTCGGCATGGCGTCGTTGCTGACGTCATCGCGGATCGCCCGTGCGGCTTTCCAGCGGGCGAAGGCGACGCGCAAATCACGGTTGCCTTGCAGGGATTGCGTCACCAGCTGGTTGAGGGTCGGGTCTTCGAACTGCTGCCACCAGATGCCTTCGAAACGCGAACGGTCAAAGTTCTTCTGGCCGGCGGCGCCATCGGTGGCGGCCGCGATATTGGCCGCCTCGGTGGTTGGCGTCTTGTAGTCCGGGCCCACGGCACAGGCACTCAGGGCCAGTACCAGCAGGCTCGGCAGGAAGGCTTTCAAACTCATCAATGCGACTCCAGCTTCAGGGCGGCCTTGGCGGCTTTGCGTGCCTGGCCGCGCTCGACAAAGTTACGAATCAATACGTAGAACACTGGCGTCAGCAACAGACCGAAGAAGGTCACCCCGAGCATCCCGGAGAACACCGCTACACCCATGGCGTGGCGCATTTCGGCACCGGCACCGCTGGAGAACACCAGCGGCACAACACCCATGATGAACGCGAAGGAAGTCATCAGGATCGGCCGCAGACGCAGGCGGCACGCTTCGAGTACCGCCGCCAGCGGGCTCAAGCCTTCCTCCTGTTTGTCCTTGGCAAACTCGACGATCAGAATCGCGTTCTTACAGGCAAGCCCCACCAATACGATCAAACCGATCTGGGTAAAGATGTTGTTATCACCGCCAGAGGCGATCACACCGGTGATGGCCGACAGCAGGGTCATCGGTACGATCAGGATCACCGCCAGTGGCAGGCTCCAGCTTTCGTACTGGGCCGCCAGTACCAGGAACGCCAGCAGCACACAGAGCGGGAATACGAACAGCGCGGTGTTGCCGGACAGAATCTGCTGGTAGGTCAGGTCGGTCCATTCATACGTCATGCCGTTGGGCAGTTCTTCCTTGAGCAGTTTCTCGATGGCTTTTTCGGCCTGGCCGGAGCTGTAGCCGGGGGCTGCCGCACCGTTGATTTCAGCGGTGATGAAGCCGTTGTAGTGCATCACACGGTCGGGACCTGAGGTGTCGCTGACCTTGATGAAGGTCGCCAGCGGGATCATCTCGCCTTTGTTGTTACGCACTTTCAGCTGGCCGATCTGGTCGGATTCGAGACGGAACTGTTGCTCGGCCTGAACGTTGACCTGATAAGTACGGCCAAAGCGGTTGAAGTCGTTGGCATACAGCGAACCCAGGTAGATCTGCAGGGTGTCGAAGATGTCGCTGACGGCCACGCCGTGGGTCTTGGCTTTTTCCCGGTCGATGGCGGCATCGACCTGCGGCACGTTCACGGTGTAGCTGGTGAACAGGCCAGCCAGTTCCGGCACGTTGTGGCTCTTGTTGATGATGTTCATGGTTTCCTTGTACAGCTCTTCGTAGCCCAGGTTGCCCCGGTCTTCGATCTGCAGGCGGAAACCACCGATGGTGCCCAGGCCTTGTACCGGCGGCGGCGGGAAGATCGCCATGTAGGCTTCCTGGATGTTCGCGTACTGGCCGTTCAAGGCACCGGCGATCGCACCGGCGGACATGCTCGGGTCTTTACGTTCGTCGAACGGTTTCAGGGTCACGAACACGATGCCGGCGTTCGGGCTGTTGGTGAAACCATTGATCGACAGGCCAGGGAACGCCACCGCACTTTCCACGCCCGGCTGTTTAAGGGCGAGGTCGGACATGCGCTTGATCACGTCTTCGGTACGGTCCAGGCTCGAGGCATCCGGCAGTTGCGCGAAGGCCACCAGGTATTGCTTGTCCTGCCCGGGTACGAAACCGGTCGGGGTGCTGGAGAAACCGAAGAAGGTCAGGACCATCAGGCCGGCGTACAGCAGCAGGGCGATACCGCTTGAGCGGATCACGCGGGCAACGGTGCCGACATAACCATGGCTGGCCTTTTCAAAGAAACGGTTGAACGGACGGAACAACCAGCCACCGAAAATCTTGTCCAGCACCTTGGAGAAACGGTCTTTCGGTGCGTCGTGGCCTTTGAGCAATACTGCGGCCAGGGCCGGCGACAGGGTCAGGGAGTTGAAGGCAGAGATCACCGTGGAAATCGCGATGGTCAGGGCGAACTGCTTGTAGAACTGGCCGGTCAGCCCGGAAATGAACGCCGCCGGAACAAACACCGCACACAGCACCAGCGCCGTGGCGATGATCGGGCCGGTTACCTCGCCCATGGCTTTTTTGGTGGCTTCGACCGGGGTCAATCCGAGTTCGATGTTCCGTTCGACGTTCTCCACCACCACGATGGCATCGTCCACCACGATACCGATCGCCAACACCAGGCCGAACAGCGACAAGGCGTTGAGCGAGAAACCGAACAAGTGCATCACGGCAAAGGTACCGATCAGCGATACCGGCACAGCGACCAGCGGAATGATCGAGGCGCGCCAGGTCTGCAGGAACAGGATCACCACCAGTACCACGAGGATCAGCGCTTCGAAGAGGGTGTGAACCACCGCCTCGATGGAGCCGCGCACGAAGATCGTCGGGTCATAGACAATGCTGAAGTCCATGCCTTCGGGGAAGGTTTTCTTCAGCTCGGCCATTTTCGCCCGGACTTCGTTGGAGATATCGATGGCGTTGGAACCCGGACGCTGGAAGATCGGGATCGCCACCGCCGGCTGGTTGTTCAGCAGGGAACGCAGGGCGTACTGACTGGAACCCAGTTCAACTCGGGCGATGTCTTTCAGGCGAGTGATCTCACCGTTATCTCCAGAGCGAATGATGATGTTCTCGAACTCTTCCTCGGAAACCAGACGGCCCTGAGTGTTGACCGACAACTGGAAGCTTTGGGCATTCGGGGCAGGGGGCGCACCCAAGGCACCGGCCGCCACCTGGCGGTTCTGTTCACGAATCGCGGTGACCACATCGGTGGCGGTCAGGTTGCGCGAAGCGGTCTTGTTCGGATCGAGCCAGACACGAAGCGAGTAATCGCCCATACCGAACAGTTGCACGTCACCGACACCGCCCAGCCGCGCCAGCTCATCCTTGATGTTCAGGATCGCGTAGTTGGACAGATAGAGCATGTCGTAGCGTTTGTCCGGCGAGGTCAAGTGCACCACCATCGTCAGGTCGGGCGACGCCTTGTCCACGGTGATACCGATGCGCGTCACTTCCTCGGGAAGCTTCGGCTCGGTGCGGGTCACGCGGTTCTGCACCTGCACCTGGGCGTTGTCCAGGTCAGTACCCAGGGCAAAGGTGATGGTCAGGGTGATCTTGCCGTCGGCGGTCGACTGCGAGGACATGTACAGCATGTTCTCGACGCCGGTGATGGCTTGCTCCAGCGGAGCGGCCACGGTTTCACCGATGACCTTGGGGTTGGCACCCGGGAAGTTGGCGCGGACCACCACGGTCGGCGGCACCACTTCCGGGTATTCGCTGATCGGCAACTGGAACAGCGAGATCGCACCGGCGATCAGGATCAGCAGCGACAGCACTGCTGCGAAGATCGGCCGCGAAATGAAGAATTGGGAAAAATTCATCGTAAAAATCCCTTAACCGCGTGGGGTCGTGGCAGCCAGTTTCACAGCCGTACCCGGTGCAACCCTGGCAGGCGCGACTTGAGGCAGGTTGCTGGCTTCCAGCGCTTGGCGTTGTTGTGCGAGTGCCGCGAGGGTTTGTTCGCTGGCCATCGGAATCACTTCAGGGGTGACCGGTGAACCAGGGCGTACCCGCTGCAGACCCTTGACGATGATGGTGTCGTCCTTGTTCAGGCCGTTGCGCACGATGCGCAAGCCTTCGATCTTCGGACCCAGTTCCACCGCGCGGTAGGCGGTCTTGTTGTCGCCATCCATCACCAGCACGAACTTCTTGCCTAGGTCGGTGCCGACCGCTTCATCGTTGATCAGCATGGCGCTGTAGGTGCCGCTGCCCACCAGTTTCAGGCGTGCATACAGGCCCGGGGTGTAGCTGCCATCGCTGTTGTCGAACACGGCGCGACCACGGATGGTGCCGGTCTTCGGGTTGACCTGGTTGTCGACGAAGTTCATCACGCCCTGGTGCGGGTTGCCGTCCTCGTTGGACAGGCCCATGTAGACCGGGGTGGTGGCGCCGCGCTTGCCCTGGCGAGCGAGCTCGGTGTACTTGAGGAACACACGCTCGTCCGCGTCGAAGTAGGCGTACACCTTGTCGGTGGAGACCACACTGGTCAACGGGGTGGTGTCGGCGGTCACCAGGTTGCCGGCGGTGATTTCCGCACGGCTGACGCGGCCGCTGATGGGGGCGGTGACGCGGGTGAAGCTCAGGTTCAGCTTGGCCAGGTCCAGCTGCGCTTGCAGGGCACCGACGGCGGCGCGGGCTTCCTGGGCGGCGCTGGTACGCGAGTCGGCGAGCTCTGCGGAAATGGCGTTGCTGGTGCGCAGGCGCTCACCGCGCTGGGCTTCGTTTTCGCTGCGGGTGGCATTGGCGCGCGATTGTGCAACCAGGGCTTCGAGGCGGCGGACCTCAGCCTGGAACGGACGCGGGTCGATCTGGAACAGCAGGTCGCCTTTTTTGACCAGGGCGCCTTCAGTGAACGCCACTTCATCGATCTGGCCGGAGACCCGTGGACGAATCTCGACGGTTTCCGGCGCTTCGAGGCGGCCGGTGAATTCGTCCCATTCGTTGACCGGTTGTTCCAGCACCTTGGCCACGCTGACCTTGGCCGCTGGCATGCTGGCGGCGGTTTCCGGGGCCTTGCCGCAAGCGCTGATCACCACTACGGCCAACAAAGCCAACGGGAAGCGCAAATGTTTGAGTGACTGTTCCATGGATGCATCCGCCAATGTGTTGAGATTGGCGAATGATGCGCGGCGGGTTTGTATCTCACGAATCGAATGGGGCGAAGGTAACTATCATTCGGAATGATATAAGACCCAAGCCAGCCCTCTAGCCTGCGCCTTGCGTTCGGTCGTCATCAACTGGATCGATGACAATTGTGTGTTGTATTGGATGCAATAGTCCGGCGCTGAACCGAGTGATGGCCTTTCGCGAGCAAGCCCGCTCCCACAAGGTACGGTGTGAACTTTGTGGGGGCGGGCTTGCCCGCGAAGAGGCCGGCAGCCTTCTACACAATCAGGATCAGGCCAAGCTATCCGGATCCCCAAAAAACATTTTGACTAGGCTCTAGGACGGTAGTTTCATGTCATAAAAAACTAATGATGCCCCCAGTTTTGCCCCCAGTTACATGGGGTGCGAGAGCGCTCGCGAGCGGCGATTTCTCACGGACTCCAGTATGGCAGTGGCTGGCTTTCGGTGTAACTCCTCATTGGATCTGGAGGGAGGGTGCAGGGCTCATCAAGGACAAGCTAATCCGCTCTCGCTCGAGAGCAGCAACTCCGATCGGCTGTGTTCGACCCAATATTTGCATCCGCGTAATTGGTTTGCTGGGCTTGGAGGTTTCTACGAAACCAGGGGCGATTCAGTCCAGCCCTGCCAGCTTCAACGATCCTTTCAATTGCGCGATTAACTTGACCCCAAGAGGCTGCACGAGTCTGTCGCACATGCCCTCGAGATCATCATGAAAAATGCCGTGGTGGACGATGCCCTGAAAGTACCGAGTCACTACGCTGAGTACCACAAGGGCTTCTGCATCGAGTTCATGATCGATGATACGTGTCTGCTGGACCGCCTCGCTCAACCGGTGAAATACACCGAGATCTACCCGTCACTCTCTTTGAAAAATCTGCCTGCCGATGCCGAGGAGAGCTTTATCGACGTTTGTGTGTAAACGAAGGCCAAGCAGTGGAAGTATGAGAGAGAATGGAGACCCCCTTGCGCTTGCTGGAAGTAAGCTGTATCGGGCCCCGGCGCCGATCTCAGCAATCATTTTTCGCGCACGTATGCTTGATGCCCATAAAACAGACATTCACCAAATCCTCCATCCGAACCCCGGAATCCAGTTCAAAGAAGCCTTTATGCTTGAGGACGTATTCGGCCTGGGGTTTCGTCCCTACGTAGCGTTCAGTGCATCCTGAAACGAGGCTATACTTGGTGGTCTGTGCAACAAGCAATGAGCCCTTCGTCAACCGCTGGTTCAACGGATGACCCAGCGGAGGTTAGACTGCGTGTGAAGGTGAAATCAGCGCATGCTCGGTGGCGATGGAGATAACTGCATCAAACTTGGGGTGCCTTCAAAGTCAAATATAGGCAAGGTGATAACTACCCTAGAATTTCAGATAAGGTTTGCGTTGCTCATGGGTCAGCTTCGAGAACAAAGGATGATCTTCAAGCGCGTAGGCGGCAAACTCGGGGTTGCGTAATTTCCAGTATTTATTAAAGCTCGTCACAATTATTTTTACAGTTTCGAATATTTCCTGAAACTTAACATCAAGTTGTTGCAGGATCATGGTGAAGTGGCATTCATACATTTCGCTACCTCCATCGTACCAGTCGTGGTCGTGGATGGTTGCCTCGATGCTCGGAACACCCCATGCAAATCCGATTAGCGGGCAGAGCTCCCTCATGTCGGAGTAGACATTGCGAATGCGACGCTCATGCTCATGGGCAGCGAAATTCTCGGGATCATATGTCCCCTCGCCATCTACCGGCAGGTGGCCGTTGCGTTGGTAGCGATCGAACAGGCTTATAAACGTCTTATGTGTAGCCATGATCGACGGCAGCGCCCAATCCATCATTCGAAGATTTTTAGCGAACTGGTAATGCACATCGAGTTTTTTTACATCTGTAAAATCTGCTTCGGTAAACCGTAAGCTCAGAGACTCGGTACGTCCGATTATGAATCTAGCGGGATCAAGTCGTTTTTCCAGCTCAATCGACTTGAAATAAACCTGCTCAGTATCTACATCGATCATCACTATGAAAACGGGTGTTTCGTAAACTTTCCAGAGATTAAGGGTTCTCCGTTTGATCTCAACAACGGGGGATTCCTCGGGCTTTTCACGGCTCCCAGACGCTGTCCCCTTTAGCTGAATTCCAGCAATCCAGCCGATGACCTGGTTGTTCTGATCAGTGAACTCGAGATGAAAATCGATGCCGTAGTCGTTCTCGGTCTGGTCTCGCAGTATCCATTGAGGCGGAAGCGCCGCACGAAGTAACGTTTTGGCGCGACTATCGATCACGTGAGACGATGGCCGCTGGGGAAGAGAATAATCGGGCATGTTAGTTCCAGCACTGGATAGACGGAATCGATCTCAAAGCAGAAATAGCCGCCATAGACCGAATTCAGGGATGGATACCTTAGAACGCACCCTACAGCAAGTAGGACTGGGCTTGCTCCGTTTCGATTGGGCGCAAAGCATCTGTAGGGTATCGGGGTGATCCGCCGCTGGATGGGGAAAACCGAACTGGTGCTGGTGTAGTCCAATCTGACGAATTCTGGTAGCAGAGGCAGGGTGATGGGACGCTTGAGCTTCAGGGCCCAGGGTAGCCCGTTCCGCCACAGTCACGCTTGGGCTTCACGAAGCAATAGCAGGGCTGCTTCTCGTTCCGCCTGGGTCAAATCGGGCGGGCCGCTAGCCTGCACCCACATCCAAGACTGGCTGGTCGGGTCACCGCGGTGGGAGTTCACTGGGGGCTTTCGAGCAGTCAGCGACAGATATCTCTCCGTTATCTGTCGCTTCCAGTTCGACAACCTCGCTCTGCAGCTGCTGCACTAGGACACGGTCGCCGACTCAAAATTTTTCGCAGGCTTGCGCTGTGATGGAGTTCTCATTCCAAATCTTTCAAATCATCCCTCATCACTGTCCATGGGTGGTTTGAGATGTAACAAGTGGTGGTAGATGTTCACATCACTCTGATTGATTTTACGTGTTTCCTTATAGTATCTGGCGTTAAAGCTATTTCCCTGTGTTGTTATGAGTTGTAATCCGCTTTTGTAATCATCGTCAAAGTCTCTGTAGTCGCATTTCTCAACATGTCTAACATAGGATTCGCACAGTCGTGAGAAGTTTTCCGTAGCGACATAAATCACCACAAACACCGTACTCATACCCATGGAGTTATATCTGCCGATCTTGTTCAGGTGCTCATCAATTTGCGTAGTGTCGATGTAGTTCCCAAGCCTAAAACCTTCAAATAGGAACACCGGGTTTCCCCTTCCATCCCGTACCCAACCATCAATCTCGCCGACACCCTTACCGCTGCCTGAGCGCCCAGTACGTGACTGATCGGGCATCGTCCAGTTAAGAAAACTCATGCGTTGACATACGAGCGATACAAACCAGTCGTTAATCATGTCTTCCTCATCAAGCATGATCGTGCTCGCGGACGCTGGAGCCAATTTCTTGCGCTGGAGATTTCCATTACGTTTCAGTAACTCCCGGCCCACATGCTCTACCAATTCGAACAGGTACTCATCAATATTTGTTGTGGCATTCATAAATATTTGACTTTGATCGTATGCGTTCATGTCCTTGATTGTAAGCCATGCAAGACGCAGCTTGTCATGAAAGGAGTCAATCTCAGCATTGAGGATTGGCTGAGGCTTAGAGAGGCCCACGGTGCCGGTGCTCCTGAGGCTATTCTCAATGGCAGCGATTTTTTCTTCTGCATCCTGTGGGAAAGATCGATGAGTAATGCGTATCTGTTGGAGATAAGAGAGTGCTTCTTCGGCGCTTCTCATACGCTTGAGATACTCTGCCCTCAGTGGAGCTAATTCATAGGCCTTCTGCTGCTGGGGCGAAGCCACATTCCAGAATCGTTTGAAATCGTCGAAATGTTCCGTTTCCAAGCAGAGCTGAAGAATGTAATTTAGCTCAACATCGCTGAGTTTGGCGTCGAGATCCGTCTTGAAAGTTGTTTGATAGGTGTCCAGCCAGCGCTTTAAATAAAACTCAAGTGGTTCGGGTCGAGCGATGTCAGTGGGCCAAGAGAGCGCTACTTTGATCAAACCCGTCGCGTTTTGTAGTGTCTGTTCAACATCGAGCACACTGCTGAACATGTCCAGTGCTTTGGCATGATCCACAAACATTGTGAGAGAAGCAATCAGGTATCGTTTGAAGCTTTGAACTTCATTGGTGACCTGTTGTTCTTCGCTGGATATTTTATACAGACATAGCCTATTGATTTTTTCCTGGTCTGGCAGCTTTTTGTTGTCAAATATATCTTTAAGGTCTAGTTTGGCAGATATTTCAGTAGTCTTGTTTTTAAAGGTTTTGTGAGAGTATTTTCTCACGTAGTCTAGATATTCCCTGGCAATTTTCATCTGACCATTGTTAGCGGCTTTCAGGATGATGTCGAAGGCTTCGGGAGTCCAGTTGGTTGCCGCCTCTTCTAGATTGCGCTCAGCTATAAGTCCCACTACAAGTTTCTTGTTCTCATATGCAGTGGTACGTTCTAGCATTATAAATAGCGCTCTTAAAGGGGCCTCCCTTCGCCGCAAAATTGCAATTAGCTCTTGAAATTCTTTCGGAGTAAAATTGTTAGCTACATTGCAAACTGTTGGCCATAGTTTTATGGGGCTGTAGTCCGAGTTATCATGCAAATAATCGAAAACTCCAGATTGCCACTCTGAATAGAAGCCAAAGCGTTCGATAATACCCATGAGCTTACTTGCAAAAATGCGCTTCTCCGCTGCGTGCTCTGGAGTGTGCTCAGTTTGCGTGAAAAGTTTCAGTAGCAATCGGGTGTGCATGCGAGCAGCGAATACGGTGTCTCTTTTTTCTTTGGTGGGGTTACCTGACTCGATCGCGGGTTGATCATCAAGAGCATTGATCCAGCGTTCGCGATGCTTGGCTAATGCGTTTATATAGACGTTGAGCCATTCAAACTCATCAAATGCGAGCGGGTCATCAACCGCATTCGTGTCACCATTCAGGCGGTCATGCAGCAGTCCTAGGTAGCTTTCGATCAATGCCTCGCATGCATCAAGTGCATGGCTACTCGAATTATGGTGTGACTTGGATGAGGCCAAATCCCACTCAAGGCACCAGAATAAAATCAGCCACCCTCCGAGGGGTAGATGTCGGTCCCCTATACGAGCCTTCTTAAGGTGTTCGTGCGCCCGATTGATGAGTATTTGGCGGTGGTCTTCTATGAGGTACCTAACTTGTCTTGAGTCATCCAAGTACCTCACGGTGCTTATGGTCTTTTGGAGGCTAGGCAGGCGAGTGTCTGCCATTAACTTGTGACTAGAGTTGTAGTTGATCTCGTGGGTGGCAAACCAGGCGATCATTTCGCAAAGCTGATCTACAGCCTCGGGGAGGGCTGGTAGGCGAACATACTGCTCGTAGCTGTTGTAAAATACTTCAAGAGCTTGAGCCCATACTAAGTCACTCCAGGTCTTCTCATAAGAGGCATATTCTGATATGGGGCGCATGTTCCGCTCTATATTTCCATAAACACCGATCAAGCCAAATTGGTTTGTCTTCGGGTTCGAGAGTAAGAAGCAAAGATAGGGAGGGTGATAGATATCACTGAACAGGGCTCCGACCAGTTTAGGGGAGCGATAGGCTAAATCGATTAGTTTCCGGGTGAGAGGGAAGCTGTCTCTGGGGGAGTAAAGGTTGTGCTCGCGCTGGAGGATTAAATGAACTAAGTGCTCGCTAATGCCTCCGATCCCTTGGAATCGATAATGCGTTACATCTTTCCACCATTTTGCGCCCTCCATGAGCGTGGTGGGGGGGCTGCTCGCCAGATTGTAGATCATGCTTTCAAGCTGAGAGAAGTCAAGCGCCTCACAATAGGGTTCCGCTTCTTGGCTCACCTCGTCAGGTTGTCCCGGTCTTTTCTGCACCACTAGAGGAGATGGCTTCTTGATGATGTTGTTAACACGATTATGACTGATAGCGACATTGGCTGCGCAGTCTGCCCAGCTATCAAAGAGCGTCTTATCTGCAGCGATATAGTTGAAGGCGCAGTCAAGGAACTGTTTAACGTCGATATCTAGATCGAAATCGATTTGGAAGATAGCAATACTGCCAGCGGCCAGCCGCATCCTGGTGATGTAATTGGAAAAAGCGGTATCTGGGTCGACGGAGCCGTCTATCAGTCGTTTCCATAGGAAAGTGCCTACGCCTTTCAGGTCTTCGCGCTTTACCTTCAGCCGATAACCTTCGGCTCGGGATTCAAAGGTATCGCGCAGGACGGCCAGGTCGATCGAGGTAACGTCTTCTTGGCAAAGTCTTAACTGCGGGGGTTCCCAGACATCGTTGAGGTACCTCAGCTCGTACAGAAGTGTGTGTGCATCTAGCTGATGCCGCAGCTTTGGTGGCATATCGGGGGTTGAGGGCACTTTGGGCTGTACGGCCAGATAGTCATCCGGGAATGCGATAACGCGGGCCTGTTCAAGCTCCGAGACGTCCACCGGGTAGGCTAGACAAAACTCTGCACCTGCCACTGTTGGCCAGGAATCTCGCCCCTCTAGCAGGGCTGTCACGTTGTCTCGGTTTAGAGGTCTCGGGTAGATATGCGCAGCGTGAATGTAATGAGCGATCCGCTCGTGAAGGAAATTTGGAGAGGCCACACGCGAAGGGTGCGTGTCTTTGTAGAGCGCCAGTTTTCTCTCCAGATCTTTGATCAGATCATACGAACTCATGTTCTTCCGAAATCCTTGGTGGGTCGCTCACTGCGTCGACGCCTGTGCTGGTAGCTTACTGAACGGTCATGGTTTTTTCGATAACGCGAACACCATCATTCGCCCGGCTAGTTGAGCGGGACGCGATTTGGTTCAGGAGATTATCCTTGCGCGTGTTTTACGAAGGCTTTGACGCTGTTACGCAGAATGCCTTGGCAGTCGTCAGCTTGGCCGTTACCGGGTTAACGCATGGACGGCAAGGCCTCACTCAGCTTTGAGGTGCGCGAGCTCGGCGCCAGGCCGGGCCTTTCTCGCAAAACTCGATTGCGTCATATACGGTCGGGAACACGCCCCACAGGGACGGGCGATCCCAAGCGCCGCCATCCAGGCAACGCACAACGAACTTGGTACCGCCTGGGTTAAAACCGTGAAAAGCGGCTTTGCGGGCTTTGATTTCAGCTTCAGCCTCCGCCGTACTAGGGTCGCCAGCTCGTGCCTGTTGAGCTCGACGAAGGTCTGACTGCGGATTCCACGCTATCCGGACACTCAGCCCACGAGCATCCGGATATTCATTCCACGTTCATCCGGACAGGCATTAGGAGCGCAGCGACGCAGGTAGGCATTGTTACTCTGAAGTGATCGCCGTCGTCAATTTCGTCATGCGTTTGCGCATCGATTCGCTCTGTAGCTCGATGCGATAAGCGTTATGTGGCAGCCGGTCGATGATGGCATCGCCTAGGGGCGGGTCGCCGATCAGCGCATGTATTGGTCAACTGATCGGTGCTGGGTCAGCGTGCCGTCAGCCACTGGGTCAATTCGACGTCAGAGCCAATACTTGTCCTTTTACCTTGCTCCAGCTTGGAGCGATTGAGGCAGCATCCATCACGTATCCGTTATTGCACGCTTCAGCTCAATAGGATTTGATCTGCAAAACAAGGATGGAGTCTTTCATGTACCTCGCTGAGCTGACGATCAATAATTTCCGCAAACTGCGTGACGCCAAGCTGAAATTTCAGCCGGGACTGAACGTGTTGGTAGGCCCAAACAATGTGGGCAAAAGCGCCGTAGTCGACGCGCTTCGAACCCTTCTCGCCGGTCACGATGAACCGTACCCCCGTCTTGATACTTCTGACCGACACCGTCCCAACGAAGGCGAGCCGGCAGGCGACATCACCTTCCATTTTGTCTTTAAAGGACTCAGCCATGAGGATGAAGCAGACTTCATTGCGGCGCTAAAACCGTGTGAAGACAACGCCATGGAGGCGCACATCCATGTCCGGTACACCGATGCGGATCAGACGGGACGATTCAAAGTAAAACGATGGTGCGGCGATCATCAGGAGGTCGCGCTCACCTCCGATATGATGGAGAACCTTCGCGGCGTCTATTTGCAGCCTCTGCGTGATGCGGCCCAGGGGCTTCGTCCTAGCCGAAACAGCCAACTGGCCCGCTTGCTTCATCTTTTGACCGATGACGATGGCCGCAAGACGATTAATGATGCGCTGAAGAAGCTGGATGACGAACTTCAATTGAACGAGTCAATCAAGAGCACTCATGCCGCAATTTCGTCCCGTCACGGCTTGATGATGGGTGAGCAGTTGGCGCAGGCGCTTGCTATTGGCCTAACTGCCACGGACTTCCAGCGTCTTTCGGCAAGGCTCTCCATCACTGCAGAGGCGTTGGAGATTGAGCAGAACGGCCTGGGCTTCAACAACCTGATCTTCATGGCTGTGGTGCTGAGCGAGCTGGCTAAAAATCCCGATGCTGCCTATCGGAGTTTGATTGTAGAAGAGCCTGAGGCGCACCTGCATCCGCAATTGCAGCGGGTTCTACTTCGCTACCTCGCTAGCGTGCCTAAAAGTGAGGGCGACAAATCAGTTCAACTCTTCGTCACAAGCCATTCCCCCAATTTTGCCAGTAACTCAGAGCTTGAGGCGCTGGTCTGTCTGGTCGAGAACGAGGCAGGTGTGCAGACGTTCTTCCCCCGTGACATAACCTTTGAGAAGGGGAAGCGCGAAAAGCTCGAACGCTATCTGGATGTAACCAGAGCCGAGCTGTTTTTTGCTCGTCGAGTGATCTTCGTCGAAGGTGCAGCCGAGCTCATGCTGGTCGATGCACTCGCAAAACTCATAAATCTCGATCTGCGTGAGTACGGTGTCAGCCTTATCAGCGTGGAGGGGCTCAATTTCGATTCCTTCCTGCCATTGTTCGGCGAAAAAGGTTTGCGGATTCCGGTTTCTGTAATCACTGACGCCGACCCTTTCGAAGAGGTTGAGATTCAGGGCAAGGCACAGGGTGAATTGAGCGACGAAGTGATCGAAGATCTTCTCGCTGAGGCTAGCTACCAGGAAGAGGCTGGTGAGCCAGAGGACGAAGAGCCAGCTGAAGCCGAAGTCGGAGCGAAAAAGAAAAAGGTCAAGCGTGTTGAGGTCTATCCGTCCCTTGGGGATGAGGTGCGGATCTCCAGCAATACAACCAAGATGAAGGGTATGGAAGATGCATTTGTGAAGATCTTCCATGGCTTAAAAACTCTGGAATATGACTTGGCGCTTCTTGAGGAGAATCGTAAGGCCATGCTGGCGGCTCTCGGCGATCCCCATCCACGAATTGCCAAGGCGTTGGGCAAGATCGTCAACGCTCAGCCAGACAACACGGCGAAGGCCAAAGCACTGTTTTGCGGCATGTTCGAGCGCAAGGATAGTAGCAGCAATGTGCAGAAAGGCCGTTACGCCCAGGCACTCGCCGAGCACATTGCCAAGCAACCTGGCTGTAAGGTGCCCGAGTACCTGGAGCAAGCGATCCGGCACGTCTGCAAGGGAGTGAACAAGCATGAGGATGTCTGATGAACAGAAAAATGTCATCGGCGCCGAGTTGGGTCCGATCTCAGTAACGGCGTGTGCTGGAAGCGGAAAAACTGCTACCGCAATCAGACGCCTGATCGCAGTTCGGCAGAAGATGGAAAAAAGCCGGGGTCGTGTCGTGCTGTTGTCGTTCTCCAATGTGGCCGTCAACACGTTCAACAAGGGATACCAACAGCTCGCGTCGGCGCTGCCGGATGATGCCAATCGCAAGCTAGTAGAGGTCAACACGCTGGATGGTTTTTTTACGCAGCACGTACTTCGACCTCATGCCTATCGGACCATGGCGGCGACCAAGGCTGCCTACCTCGTAGCAGGTTCTGAGCCGTTCCTGAGTAACTATCAGTATTGGCCAGGGGGCGACGACCGCCCGCTCTCGGTCAAGGAACTAAAGGTAGGAATGGAAGACGGGAGTCCGTTTTTCTTCGTCGATACCCACGCAGGGCCAGCACACCTAGTCACCTGGAAGGCGCTAGATTCTGTTACACGGCTTGGCAGCACAGGCGCTTACACCCATGACCTCGGACGCTACTGGGTTTATCGAACCTTGGTAGAGCAGCCGGCTGTGCTTCGAGCTTTAGTAGCCCGTTACCCGCAAATCCTCGTTGATGAGTCTCAGGATCTGGGCACGCTGCATCAGGCTATCTTGGAACTTCTGATAAAGGCCGGTGCAACCGTGTCCCTCATCGGGGACGTCAATCAAGGCATCTACGCTTTCGCGGGCGCTGACGGCATGTTTCTGCACACCTACGAGGCGCGGGCCGGTGTCACCCCATACAAGCTGACTCGAAATTATCGTTCGTTACCACCGATCATCGACATTGCGAACCGACTTTGTGGCAGGAACGACAAATCAGATCGAGATCCCGAGGCGGGGGGAGCTTATTTCATTGGGTACAAAGATTCGGAGCTCCCCAGGCTGTTTGACTCCTTCAAAGCTCGAATCGACGAGTTGAAAATGCAGCACGACGATGCGGCAATTATCTGCAGATCGGCGGATCGAGCGATGGTGCTGGCTGGAAAGGTCGCCCCTCCGGGACAAGGCACCGTTGCCATGTTCAGTGAAGCGGCGTTGCTACGAGATCAGCAAGGGCGCTATCAGGAGTGCTTTAAATGTGTATGCAGAGCTGTCGTCGGTTTGCTGGATGATCCTCCCCACGGACTCAGTAGCGAGTTACAAGGTGCCCCGCATGAGGGATGGATGCTGCGGTTGAGGCGACTGCTATGGGCCTTTATTCGCAATGAAGACGCTGGTTTGCCGTCCTCAACTCTCATTGCCAAAACCGATTGGCATCCCTGGCTTGTGAAGAATCTTAAAATCCTGCTTGCGACGATCGAAAAGCAGTTTGGATTGAAGGCAGTTGGCACCCTTGGTAACAAGCTGGCAAAGACCAAGCTTCTGGAGCTCCCTCTTGCTGGTGAAGGTGCAGATGCCAAACAGGGGCCGGGTATCAGGGTAGAGACGGTCCATCAGGTAAAAGGTGAGTCCATCGGCGCAGTGCTGTATGTGGCGAAGAAGCCCAATGTCCAAGCGTTATTGGCAGGCACCGATGGCGAAGAGGGTCGTATCGGTTATGTGGCGGTAACCAGAGCAAGAAATCTGTTCTGGTTGGCAGTGCCCATTTCCTGCATCAAAGAGTTGCGCGACGAGTTAGGTGCAGCTGGTTTTGAGGAGCTTCCTGCTTTGAAGTAGGTACGCACGAGGAGTGCAGCAGCAGGGAGTCGACAGGCTGCGGTAATGACACGGTACGGAAGTCTAGTAATAGATTTGCGTACCAAAATGGTGTCCATCTTCAGGGGTTTGCGTATCGTCGCTTTGGGAAGGTGTTTGGTATCGACGGGCGCTATCTCGGTTCTAAAGTTGGAGAATGTCTGGTGTACCGCCATTGCGGCCAGCATCGGGATATCAATAGCAGATCAACGCTAGGTGATGAGGTTTTCATGAGCACTCCAATCACACTGTCTGTGGGCGATATTGATCTCACTTATAATACGGGCTACATGGGTATGGACCACGGTATGCTCTATCAGGAGAGCGACCGCCGGTTCCGCCGTCACGGCAATATTGATTACGACTACGCCCATAGCCCTGAAGGCCTTCACCAAATGGAGTTATGTTTTTGCCGAACTCTTGGTTCCATGGTGTCACGGCTGGAGCTACTCGGGTACACAATGGGATCAGTCAAATCGGAGTATGAAAAGCAGGTCGTGCTCGACCGCGACCAGTTCGCCGAGTATGAACCCACCGAAGTACGGCCCGAGCGTTTGACGTTCGAACAGTTTGTCGACTTCATCAAGGCGCATGCTTTGAGGGACCTTAAAAATGAGTATGTAGACGGCTATGATGCTGAGCATGCGCAGGGACAAGGCCGCTTCGCCGCTGATCCAGCGGTTTCGCTATTGCCGAGCGGGGTTTTTGACCGCGACATCGGAGGTTATTCCGAGCGCCGCCACTTCGGCTCTCTGATCGGCTTCTTGAGCCCGTATTCAACCCTTCGGGTCCTTGCTGAAAATCCTGCCAACCTGAACGAAGACGTTGTCTGGGATTACGGCATCTTCGTTGATGCCGGCTGGGCAAGAAACGAGGATTTCGTCGGCAGCGCGCGTCGAACCCAGACTTATTTGATCGCGACTGAAGGCACATCTGATACTCACATTTTGAAGCGCGGCCTATCGCTGCTAAGGCCAGATATCGAGGATTTTTTCCGCTTCATCGATATCGAAGAGCGTCACCCTTTCTCCGGCACTGGAAATCTTTCGAAATTCGCTGAAGGGTTGGTAAAAATTGACGTTCACAGTCGTGTGATCTTCCTGTTAGACAACGATGCCGAAGGCATTGGTACCTACCGAAGCCTCCTTCAACGCTTCAAACTCCCAGTAAACATGAGAGTGATGGTGCTACCCGACCTGGATGAGCTGCGCGATTTCCCGGCCAACGGGCCTAGTGGGGTTGCGAATGCTGATATCAACGGCTGCGCGGCGGCTATCGAGTGTTACCTCGACCTCAGGTTGGAGGGCCGTCCATCACCGCAGGTCACTTGGACGAATTACAAGGAGTCGCTGGATATTTACCAAGGCTCGCTCGACTACAAAGATAGCTACGCGAAGGCGTTTTATAAGATCACCCCTGAAGCTATTGAATCAGGTGCCTATGATGCGAGTAAGTTACAAATTGTGATAGCGGCGCTTCTCGAACAGTGCAGTGGCATAGCTGCAGAGATGCTCGATTCTTAGCCGCAGGTGTTATCGCCAGCACAGCATTGACCCAGTTGCTGAAACCATACTGATCCAAGCTTCTACCTTATGAACCGTTACCAGTGCTGGTTTTTTGCGGATTGCTGTTGGAACATCATGGCATCGGCCAATGGGTCAATTCGACGCCAGCGCCAACAGCAAGACCTTCGCAAGCGTGTTCGTGCACGGTCTGCGGAAAGGGTGGGTGACCACGTCTTTGGACCTGCACTTGCTTGAGCGGATCCTGCCTGGGGCCTAACCGCGGATGACCCACCGCTCTGCGAATTTAAAAACCATGTCGTTCGTCTGCTTGGCAAGAGCTAAAGGCATCTCTCCAGGGATGACGATTGGTTGTTTATTGTCGATGTTGGGAAGAAACATTGTAACCGTCCGGGCAACACACCTTCCTGACACCGTCGCTTGAGGCGATGGTGTCCACCTAAATTTAAGTGGACACCATTTTTAGCCTTTTTAAGCGGACGCCTATGCCACAAGAACGCCGTTCCTAT
>NZ_JAHBDN010000095.1:0-19774 GCF_019956445.1 Pseudomonas sp. BF-R-19 | reverse complement strand
GCGGTATGTCAGTCGACTACTTCATTGACTGACACACCGCTTTCGCGAGCAAGCCCGCTCCCACAGGGTCAGGCGGTGCCCATGCAAACGATCAAGCATGCCGCTTGCGATACTCCCCCGGTGCAATGCCGAAGCGCGATTTGAACGCGGTGGAGAAGTAACTCGAATCGGAAAACCCCCACGAATACCCCAGCACCGACAACTTCTGCTCCTTGCCTGACCGGCGCAGGGATTCGGCGCACAAATCCAGGCGACGGTTCTTGATGTAGCGCGCCACCACCAATCCCTTCTTGGCAAACATGCGGTACAGGCCACGGGTGGACATGCCGACTTCCCGCGCCAGCCATTCCGGGCACAGGTCTTCGGAGCGAATGTTTTCGTCGATGCAGGTGAGCGTCTTGCGGAAGATCCGCTCATGGGAGTCCGTGCTGTCGTCGGCCTGGCTGATCGCCGGGCGCAGCAGGCTGACAATCGCCTCCAGGGTCGCTTCGCTTTCCTGGCGGGTCAGGTGCTGCTGGCGGGTGGCATCGAGGATCAACCGGTGCGAGAGCATTGCTATGGGCGAGGTCGCGGCGATCCGGTGACCGCACTTGACCTGATTGAAGCGCAGGGTTTGCTCGACCAGTTGATACGGCAGGATCAGCGACAACTGCCGGGAGCTTTCGCCGTAGGTGAAGTCGCTGGGCCGCGCGGCATCGATCAGCGTGATGTCGCCGGGGGACAGCAAGACCTTGTCGTCGCCCTGGGCCATGCCCGCCGTGCCGTCGAGCTGGAACACCGCAAAATACTTGCCGCCCTCGCCTGCCGCGACTTCCTGGGGCGTGCGGAACAGCCGCGCCTGGCACGCGTCGACGAAACTGAGTTTGAGCGCATCGCTCTGGTATTCGCGGATGCGCCCGGCAAATTCGCTGCCCAGGGGTTGTGCGTTGAAGGCACCACAGATCTGGTTGATCTGATGGATCCACTGGTCGAACCCATCATGGCGCTGTGCTGTTGTAGAAATCATGTCAGGCCTCACGCAGGCTTATTTTTATTGTCTACGTCAATCCACACGACATCGGATGCTTCGAGTCTCCTGAACCGCACCACTCCCTGAACAATGACGTGCTATTTCAGTCCGCCAAAACGCCGATAGAAGCTTTCACCCACATCCGGCAACGGGCCATCGGCCGTTTCCAGTGCGGCGTTCAGCCATTCTTCGGCCTTGGCGTAGATCAAACGGTAAATGTTGCGGCACAACTGGCGGGCGGCGCGGCCTTCCCAATCGCCGGGCAGCAACTCGTCCGGCAATTGCGGGTCGCGCAGCAGCAGCTTTCGGTACTCGTGAATCAGCAGCACCCGCGCCAGGAAGCAGTCGGCCGGTTGCAGGTTTTCCTGCTCGCGCAGGGCTTGCCACAGCGGCCGGAACAGCTGGATGAACTCGCTGTAGTGCGCCGCCAGCTCCTCGATGTTCCAGCTCTCGCGCACTTGCAGGCGCAGGGCCTTGGAGGTCAATACGTCCTGGGCGGTGGTTTCGAAGATGATGGTGTCTTCCTGGACACCGAGGTCGAGCAGGGTCGCGTTGACGTCGGAACGGTCGCTGCGCGGACAGGCCAGCACCACCGGCGAAATCGCGCCGAAGCCTTGCCACTCCAGTTCTTCGCGCACCTGTTTGCGTTTGTCCTGGGTCAGCTGCGAGAGCATCACCAGGCACCAGGAACCATCCCAGGCCGGCATCGTGGTGCTGTAGACCCGCTTGAAAGCCTTGTCGAAACGCCGGCGGCCGGTGCCGGTCAGGCTGTAGTAGCTGCGACGACCGACTTTCTCGGCGGTCAGCCAACCTTCCTTGGTCAGGCGAAAAATCGAGGTGCGGATCAGCCGCTCGTTGATGCCGATGGGTTCGAGCAACTGAATCAGGCTACCCAGCCAGACGGTGCCGCCATGGGGTTCGATGGCATCCCCGTACAACGTGATGATCAAGGAACTGGCGCGGATCGGCGTCTGCTCCTGGAAGCGGGTAATCAGATGGTTCAAGGGAGTCAGGGACGACATGGGCGTTCCGTGCGGAAAAAGAAAAGGAATATACCGAAACCTATGGGGTTAATCCCAATCCCTTGTGGGAGCGGGCTTGCTCGCGAAGGCGGTGTGTCAGTACATAAATATGTTGTCTGGCACTCTGCATTCGCGAGCAAGCCCGCTCCCACAGGGGAAGGTGGTGTTCATGAGGCACTGCCTTTCGGCCGCAACCCGCGGTCACTGATCCGCGGGCGATCCGGCTCCGGTTCGCTCAGCGGTTCGCAAATCTGCATCTGCGTAAGGCAACGCTGGGCCAGTTGCTGATATTCCCGGGTGCCGGCCTGTTTCCACGCCACTTCCTGATCGCTGAGGCTGCGCTTGACGCTGGCCGGAGCCCCCATGACCAGCGACTGCTCCGGGCATTCGAAGCCGGCCTTGACGAACGCCGCCGCCGAAACGAATGAACGCGGGCCGATCCGGGCGTTGTCCATCACCACCGCATTCATGCCCACCAGCGCGTCGGCACCGATCCGGCAACCGTGCAGCACCGCGCCGTGGCCGATGTGGCCATTGCGCTCGACCACGGTGTCGCTGTCGGGGAAACCGTGCATCACGCAGGTGTCCTGCAGGTTGGCGCCCTCCTCCAGCACGATCCGCCCGAAGTCTCCGCGCAGGCTGGCCAGCGGACCGACATAGCAATGGGGGCCGATGATTACGTCACCGATCAACACGGCGGACGGGTGCACATAAGCGCTCGGATCAACCACCGGAGTCAGGCCATCAAGGCTGTAGCAGGTCATGGAAGCTTCCTTCACAAAGCGATGCAAATAATGACTCATCTTGTATCACATCACTTTTAACATCACAAAGACTAAAAACCGTATCGCTTGAAATGCACCTTTCCGACGAATACCAGTACGCCCCTAAAATCGCCATAAAACCCAATGTTTTCTAGGTAAAACCCACTACCAACCACCCTTAAGCAGGAAGCATTAAAATCAAAACCCCCACCAATAAGACACATTAAATCTATTTTAGTATTGCATTTACGTATCACGTTATAGCTATACTTGGGCAAAACCGGCCCCTGCGGCCGATCCAATAACGAGCCGGCACCACGCCGAGCGTGCACCGTGAGAGCATCCGCCATGCCTCTGACCCTTGCCGTCGAATTGATCGAGCCTGGCGTCCGCCTGATTACCCTGCAGCGCCCGCAAGCCCTGAACGCCTTGACCACCGAGTTGCTGGGCGAACTGGCCGCTGAACTGAACATCGCGCAAGCCGACCCCGACACCCGCGCCGTGGTCCTTACCGGCAGCCGCAAGGCCTTCGCCGCCGGTGCCGACATCAAGGAAATGGCCGAACGCAACCTGGTCGGCATCCTCGACGACCCACGCCAGGCCTCGTGGCAAACCATTACCCGCTTCAGCAAACCGCTGATCGCCGCCGTCAACGGCTTCGCCCTCGGTGGCGGCTGCGAACTGGCGATGCACGCCGACATCATCATTGCAGGCCTTGACGCCCGCTTCGGCCAGCCGGAAATCAACCTCGGGATCATGCCCGGCGCCGGTGGCACCCAACGCCTGCTGCGCGCCGTCGGCAAATCCATGGCCATGCAGATGGTGCTGACCGGCGAGCCGATCGACGCCCGCCAGGCCCAACGCGCCGGCCTGGTCAGTGAAGTCACCCAACCGGAACTCACCGTCGAGCGCGCCCTGCACATCGCCCGCAGCATCGCGGCCAAGGCACCGCTGGCGGTGCGCCTGGCCAAGGAAGCGCTGCTCAAGGCCATGGACACCGACCTGGCCAGCGGCCTGCGCTTCGAACGTCACGCCTTCACCGTACTGGCCGGCACCCGCGACCGCGACGAAGGCATTGCAGCCTTCCAGGAAAAGCGCAGCCCGACTTTCACCGGGCAATAAAGCGGCCACCGACATCCGAATTCGAACGACTGCCAAGAGAACGCCAAGACCATGAACTTCGAACACATCCTGTTTTCCATCGACGCCGGCGTCGCCCTGCTCAGCCTCAATCGGCCGGAACAGCTCAACAGCTTCAACACCCAGATGCATGGCGAAGTGAAGGAAGCACTCAAGCAAGTGCGGCAGAACCCGGACGTACGCGTATTGCTGCTGACCGGTGAAGGTCGCGGCTTCTGCGCCGGGCAAGACCTGAGCGACCGCAATGTCGCGCCGGGCAGCGACGTGCCGGACCTGGGCGAGTCCATCGAGAAGTTCTACAACCCGTTGATCCGCCAATTGCGCGACCTGCCGCTTCCGGTGATCTGCGCGGTCAATGGCGTGGCGGCCGGGGCTGGCGCCAACATTCCGCTGGCCTGCGACCTGGTACTGGCGGCGCGTTCGGCCAGTTTCATTCAGGCGTTCTGCAAGATCGGCCTGATCCCGGATTCCGGCGGCACCTGGACCCTGCCGCGTCTGGTGGGCATGGCCCGCGCCAAGGCCCTGGCCCTGCTCGGCAATCGCCTGAACGCCGAACAAGCCGAGCAATGGGGCTTGATCTACCAGTGTGTGGACGACGCCGATTTGCGTGACGAAGCCCTGAAATTGGCCCGCCACCTGGCGACCCAGCCGACCTACGGTCTGGCGCTGATCAAGCGCAGCCTCAACGCCAGCCTGAGCAACAGCTTCGACGAACAGTTAGAGCTGGAAAAAGACCTGCAGCGCCTGGCCGGGCGCAGCGAGGACTACCGCGAAGGCGTCGGCGCCTTCATGGAAAAACGCACCCCAGTTTTCAAGGGGCGCTGAGTCATGACCGCATTGAACACATCTGCACGCGTCGCCGTGATCGGCGCCGGGGCCATGGGTGCCGGTATCGCCCAGGTCGCGGCCCAGGCCGGCCATCCGGTATTGCTGCTGGACAATCGTCCCGGCGCTGCCGCCCAAGCGATTGAAGGCATCGACCGCCAACTGGGCAAGCGAGTCGAGAACGGCAAACTGTCGGCCGAGTCGCGCAGCGCGACGATTGCCCGCCTGCAAGCGGTGGAAGCCATCGAGACCCTGGTCGACTGCGACCTGATCATCGAAGCCATCGTCGAGAACCTTGAGATCAAGCGCGCGCTATTCCGCCAGCTCGAAGGCATCTGCGGCGAACATTGCATCCTCGCCAGCAATACCTCGTCGCTGTCGATCACCAGCATCGCCGCGCAGCTTGAGCATCCACAACGCCTGCTCGGCCTGCACTTCTTCAACCCGGCACCGGTCATGGCGCTGGTGGAAGTCGTCTCCGGCCTAGCCAGCGATCCGGTACTCGCCGAGTGCCTGTACGACACGGCCAAGGCCTGGGGCAAAAAACCGGTGCACACCCGCTCGACGCCGGGTTTTATCGTCAACCGCGTGGCCCGGCCGTTCTATGCCGAAAGCCTGCGGATGCTTCAGGAAGGCGCGGCAGATTGCCCGACCCTGGATGCGTTGATGCGCGAGGCCGGCGGCTTTGCCATGGGCGCGTTCGAGCTGACCGACCTGATCGGCCATGACGTCAACTACGCCGTGACCTGCTCGGTGTTTGACGCTTATTACCAGGACACGCGTTTCCTGCCGTCGCTGATCCAGAAAGAACTGGTGGACGGCGGGCACCTGGGACGCAAGAGCGGCCAGGGTTTCTACAGCTATGCCCAAGGTGCGGAGCGCCCGCACGCCGCTGAAATCAGCAGCGCTGCGAAAGTCGAGGTTTGCGCTGTGGAAGGCGACCTCGGTATCGCTAAAGGCTTGCTCGCACGTTTGCATGAACAAGGCGTCGAGATCATCCAGCGCGATGGTCGAGGTTTGCTGCGGGTTGGTGATGCCGTGCTGGCCTTGAGCGACGGGCGCATGGCCTGTCAGCGGGCTCGGGAAGACGGGCTGCGCAACCTGATCCTGCTGGATCTGGCGTTCGATTACGGCAATGCCAAACGCATCGCCATCAGCCATGCGGCAGGCATTGATCCGCAGGCCCTCGAACAAGGCGTTGCCCTGCTGCAACGGGCCGGCCTGAAGGTCAGCCTGCTCAGCGACAGCCCGGCCCTCGCCGTCCTGCGCACCGTGGCCATGCTCGCCAACGAAGCCGCCGACGCCCTGCTGCAAGGCGTGGCCTCGGCCGCCGACATCGATCTGGCCATGCGCGCCGGGGTCAATTATCCGCAAGGGCCGCTGGCCTGGGCCGATGCCATTGGCCTGGCGCACATGCTTAAAACGCTGGAAAACCTGCAAGCCAGTTATGGCGAAGAACGCTACCGGCCGTCGCTGCTGCTGCGCCGTCGCGTCGCCGAAGGGAGAACATTCCATGACTAACCATGAAGCCATGTCCTTGGCCAGTGAATGCGCGCAATCGCTGTTCCAGCGCGACGCCGCCAGCCAGGCCATGGGCATGCGCCTGCTCTCGGCCGGCCCCGGTTGCTCCCGGGTCGGCATGACCGTGCGCGCCGACATGGTCCAGGGCCACGGCACCTGCCACGGCGGCTACCTGTTCGCCCTCGCCGACTCGGCGTTCGCCTTTGCCTGCAACAGCTACAACGAAGCCACCGTGGCCATCGGTTGCAGCATCGACTACATCGCCCCGGCGCGCCTGGGCGACACGCTGAACGCCGACTGCATCGAGCAGAGCCGTTCCGGTCGCACCGGCAACTATGACGTGCGCATCGAAAACCAGCAGGGCCAGTTGATCGCCCTGTTCCACGGCAAATCCTACAAAGTGCGCGGCCCGGTGCTGGCGCAGGAGACCCCCAATGAATGACGCCCTGATCATCGACGCCGTCCGCACCCCGATTGGCCGTTACGCCGGTGTCCTGAGCAGCGTGCGCGCCGACGACCTCGGCGCGGTGCCGCTGCGCGAACTGCTGCGTCGTCACCCGCAAGTCGACTGGAACACGGTCGATGACGTGATCTACGGCTGCGCCAACCAGGCCGGCGAAGACAACCGCAACGTCGCACGCATGTCGGCGCTGCTGGCCGGGTTGCCGGTCAGCGTGCCGGGCACCACCCTCAATCGCCTGTGCGGTTCCGGGCTGGATGCCATCGGCACCGCCGCCCGGGCCATTCGCAGCGGCGAAACCGGGCTGATGCTGGTCGGTGGCGTTGAATCCATGTCCCGCGCACCGCTGGTGATGGGCAAGGCCGAGCAGGCGTTTTCCCGGTCGGCCGAAATCTTCGACACCACCATCGGCTGGCGCTTCGTCAATCCGCTGATGAAAAAGGCCTACGGCATCGACTCCATGCCGGAAACGGCGGAGAACGTCGCCGAACAGTTCAACATCTCCCGGGCAGATCAAGATGCCTTCGCCCTGCGCAGCCAGCAACGCGCCACTGCCGCCCAGGCCAACGGACGCCTGGCCAAGGAAATCGTCGCGGTGAAGATTCCCCAGCGCAAAGGCCCGGCCAAAGTGGTCGAGCACGACGAACACCCGCGCGGCGACACCACCCTTGAGCAGTTGGCCAAACTCGGCACGCCGTTCCGCGAAGGCGGCAGCGTCACCGCCGGCAACGCCTCCGGAGTCAACGACGGTGCCTGCGCGCTGTTGCTGGCCAGCCCGGAAGTCGCCAAACGCCACGGCCTGACCGCCCGTGGCCGCGTTGTAGCAATGGCCACTGCCGGCGTCGAGCCCCGAATCATGGGCATCGGTCCAGTTCCAGCCACGCGCAAGGTGCTGGAAGTGGCCAACCTGAGCCTCGCCGACATGGACGTGATCGAACTCAACGAAGCCTTCGCCGCACAGGGTCTGGCGGTGCTGCGTGAACTAGGCCTGAGCGACACCGACCCGCGGGTCAACCCCAACGGCGGCGCCATCGCCCTGGGCCATCCACTGGGCATGAGCGGCGCACGGTTGGTGACCACCGCCCTGCACGAGTTGGAAGAACGTAACGGCCGCTACGCCCTGTGCACCATGTGCATCGGTGTCGGCCAAGGGATCGCGCTGATCATCGAGCGTCTATCCCACTAAAGAATCGCGATTCCCAAGGAGCCGAGAAGTATCCTTGGGGCATGCACTCAAAGCCCTTGTGCAAAAGGGCTGGAACACAAAAACAATTCGAGTGAACACATGAACATGCCAATAGCCAAATCCATCCTGGATCCTGTGCTGGACCCGCTGGAAACCGCCAGCATCGACGAACTGCGCCAGCATCAGCTGGAGCGCCTTCGCTGGAGCCTGAACCACGCCTACAACAACGTGCCGCTGTACCGTCAGCGTTTCGATGCGCTGGGCGTGCACCCCGATGACATCAAGTCCCTGGACGACCTGGCGAAATTCCCTTTCACCACCAAGTCCGACCTGCGGGACAACTACCCCTACGGCATGTTTGCCGTGCCGATGCACGACATCGTGCGCCTGCACGCGTCCAGCGGCACCACCGGCAAACCGACCGTGGTCGGCTACACCCAGAACGACATCGACACCTGGGCCAACGTGGTGGCGCGCTCGATCCGCGCCGGCGGTGGCCGCCGTGGCGACAAGGTGCATATTTCCTATGGCTACGGCCTGTTCACCGGCGGCCTCGGCGCGCACTACGGCGCCGAACGCCTGGGCTGCACGGTGATCCCGATGTCCGGCGGCCAGACCGAAAAACAAGTGCAACTGATCAAGGATTTCCAGCCGGACATCATCATGGTCACGCCGTCCTACATGCTCAACATCGCCGACGAAATCGAGCGCCAGGGCATCGACCCGCACAAACTGGCCCTGCGCCTGGGCATCTTCGGCGCCGAGCCCTGGACCGCCGAACTGCGCAGCGCCATCGAGCAACGCCTGGGCATCACCGCCCTGGACATCTACGGCCTCTCGGAAATCATGGGGCCGGGTGTCGCCATGGAATGCGCCGAAACCAAGGACGGCCCGACCATCTGGGAAGACCACTTCTACCCGGAAATCATCGACCCGATCACCGGCGAAGTGCTGCCGGACGGGCAGATGGGCGAACTGGTGTTCACCTCATTGAGCAAAGAAGCCCTGCCGATGATCCGCTACCGCACCCGCGACCTCACGCGCCTGCTGCCGGGCACCGCACGACCGATGCGGCGCATCGACAAGATCACCGGGCGCAGCGATGACATGCTGATCATTCGTGGCGTTAACGTGTTTCCGACGCAGATCGAGGAACAAGTTCTAAAAGTTAAACAACTTGCCGAGTGTTATGAGATTCATCTGTATCGTAATGGCAACCTGGACAGCGTGGATGTGCATGTCGAGCTCAAGGCTGAGCACCAGCACCTGAGCGATGAACAGCAGAAGGCTGTTTGCGGGGAGTTGAGCAAGCACATCAAGACGTATATCGGGATCAGTTCGCGGATCGTTTTGCAGCCGTTTCATTCGATCAAGCGCTCTGAGGGCAAGGCTTGCCACGTGTTGGATAAACGTCCGAAAGCATGACTGCTGCACCCTTTATGGCCCCGCTTTTTGCGGGGCTTTTTTTTTGGCCGGGGCTTTACCGACTCTGGAGCCGAGCACAATCCCTGTGGGAGCGAGCTTGCTCGCGATGGATTTGTGTCAGTCGATGATTGTTTTGTGGGTGTACATATCCGTTGCTGCGGTCACGGCCACTTAGGGTTCCGCCCTTACGGCGGGTCACTTGGAAAAGCCCCAAGTAACCAAAGGCTCCTGCCCCTGACATTCGGTGCCTCGCCCAGGCTCGGCATTCCCTCGCTCCGGTCCTGCTCCGTGGGCCTCACGAGGGGGCGTGTACCGCAACAGCGCCCGAGGCGGCCTACCGGCCGGCCTGGTTGTTGGGGTCGTTCGTCTGGGAGGTACCTGGTCGCCGGTAGACCGCTATCGCGAGCAAGCTCGCTCCCAC
This sequence comes from Pseudomonas sp. BF-R-19, assembly GCF_019956445.1. Lineage (NCBI taxonomy): Bacteria > Pseudomonadati > Pseudomonadota > Gammaproteobacteria > Pseudomonadales > Pseudomonadaceae > Pseudomonas > Pseudomonas sp. BF-R-19. The sequence continues at coordinate 10,001 of NZ_JAHBDN010000095.1, read as the reverse complement.
AGGTACTCAGTACATCTGCAAGATTTCGGTCGACTGGCAGGCCGCCTTCGCGAGCAAGCCCGCTCCCACAGAAGAGCAAAGGCAGAGCAGCCCACACCACCGCGTCGCTCTTCACCACTCATCAGGCCGAGCGTTAGCTCGCCTGCAGCTCTTGATCTTGATCCACCCGCCCCCTCGGGAGGCTGAGTGGAGGTGTTCATCCGGGGATTGGCGCGCAGCGCCGTTCGACGCAGTCGAACTCATTGCATGTAGGTCGAAGCGAAGCCGACCGGAGGGCAATGCCCCCGGATGAATACCGCAGCGAAGGAACGCCGAGCCTAAGCGAGGGGCCGTACGTAAGGGGCGAGACCTTTTGGTTCCTTTTGGGGCGTTTGCCAAAAGGGACTCGCCGTAAGGGCGAAACCGCCAGCCGCCGTTACCGCAGCAACGGATATGTACACGGCCAACAAAAGACAGGTCGGCTGTCAGGCCGCCTTGGCCAACAGGTGGCCGTTACCCCAGAAACGGATATGCACACCGCCCCAAAAAGCGACCGCCCATCCAAAGCGATACAAAAAACAAATACGACACGTCATTTTGTGTTTGATATTAAATTCTGTATCGCTTATAAAGTTCCCCATGCCCCAGAACAGATTCAAGGCGGGAACTCAAAAATGTACGCACAGCTAGTAGAAACAGGCGTAAAGCGCATCAAAGACCTCTCGGAAATGTCCGACCAGGAACGCGCATTCCAGGAAAAAATCGATTCAGAAATCAAGATCGAAGCCAAGAACTGGATGCCAGATGCCTACCGCCAGACCCTGATCCGGCAAATTTCCCAGCACGCCCACTCCGAAATCGTCGGCATGCTGCCCGAAGGCAACTGGGTCACCCGCGCGCCGTCGCTCAAACGCAAACTGCAACTGATGGCCAAGATCCAGGACGAAGCCGGCCACGGCCTGTACCTGTACAGCGCCATGGAAACCCTGGGCGCCGACCGCGACGAAGAAGTCGCCAAGCTGCACAGCGGCAAGGCCAAGTACTCGAGCATCTTCAATTACCCGACGCTGAACTGGGCCGACATGGGCGCGGTGGGCTGGCTGGTGGATGGTGCGGCGATCGTCAACCAGGTGGTGCTGCAGCGCACCTCCTACGGCCCCTACTCCCGGGCCATGGTGCGCATCTGCAAGGAAGAGAGCTTCCACCAGCGCCAGGGCTACGAAATCCTCCTGACCATGATGCGCCACGGCAACCAGGCGCAAAAAGACATGGTCCAGGACGCGATCAACCGCCTGTGGTGGCCGTCGCTGATGATGTTTGGCCCGAGCGACGAACACTCGCCGAACAGCGCCCAGTCCATGGCCTGGAAAATCAAGCGCCAGAGCAACGACGAACTGCGCCAGCGCTTCATCGACCAGACCATTCCGCAACTGGAATTGCTGGGCTGCACCTGCCCCGACCCGGACCTGAAATGGAACACCGAACGCGGTCACTACGACTTCGGCGAAATCCAGTGGAACGAATTCTACGAAGTGCTCAAGGGCAACGGCCCGTGCAACCAGGAACGCGTCGCCACCCGCCGCAAGGCGATTGAAGACGGTGCCTGGGTTCGTGAAGCCGCCGTCGCCCACGCCCGCAAAAAACAAAACAAGAACGCCGCCTGATCCGGCCACCTGATGTGGAGTAACTGAAATGTCCGAGTGGACCCTCTTCGAAGTCTTCGTGCGCAGCAAGCACGGCCTCAACCACAAGCACGTCGGCAGCGTGCATGCCGCCGACACCACCATGGCCATCGAGAACGCCCGCGAGCTCTACACCCGTCGCAGCGAAGGCGTGAGCCTGTGGGTGGTGCCTTCGGCATTGATCACCGCCTCGTCGCCAGATGAAAAAGACCCGCTGTTCGACCCGTCGGACGACAAGGTTTACCGCCACGCCAGCTTCTACGAGCTGCCGGCCGAAGTCGGGCACATGTGAGGTCGACCATGGACAACAAGACTGATCTGATCGAATACCTGCTGCGCCTCGGCGACAGCGCCCTGGTCCAGGGCCAGCGCCTGTGCCAATGGTGCGGCAAGGCCCCGGCGCTGGAAGAAGAGCTGGCGCTGATGAACGTCGGCCTCGACCTGGTGGGCCAGGCCCGCAACTGGCTGGAATACGCCGCCGAACTGCTGGACGACGGCCGCGATGCCGATCACCTGGCGTTCCGTCGTGACGAGCGCGCCTACCGCAACTTGTTGCTGGTAGAGCAACCCAACGGTGACTTCGCGGTGACCATGCTCAAGCAGTTCCTCTATGACGCCTGGCATCTGCCGGTGCTGCAGGGCCTGAGCCAGTCCAGCGACGAACGCATCACCGGGATCGCCGCCAAGGCGGTGAAGGAAGTGACCTATCACCTGCGCCGCTCCGGCGAATGGATCGAGCGTATGGGCGACGGCACCGAGGAAAGCCACAAGCGCATGCTCGCGGCCATCCCCGAAGTCTGGCGCTTCACCGTGGAACTGATCGCCGCCGATGACAGCGAACAACAGCTGTGCGAAGCCGGCATCACCCCGGACATCGCCAGCGTGGCCGCCCAGTGGCAGGCCAAGGTCGAGCAGATCTTCACCAGCGCCACCCTGCCCGTTCCTGCGACGCCGAACTACTTCTACCTGAATGCACGCAAGGGCCTGCACACCGAACACCTGGGCATCCTGCTGGCCGAAATGCAGTTCCTGCCACGAGCGTACCCCGATGCAACCTGGTGAGCTGATCGCCAGCGACCTCGGCGCCCGGCCGGCACAACCGACCGACCTGGCTGCCGCGTGGGCGATTCTGGCAGAGGTCATGGACCCGGAAGTGCCAGTGGTCAGCGTGGTCGACCTGGGCATTGTCCGCGACCTGGACTGGCAGGCCGGTCACCTTCACGTGGTGGTCACGCCGACCTACTCCGGCTGCCCGGCCACCGAAGTGATCGAGAGCGACATCCGCGAAGCGCTGGAACTGGCCGGATTCAAGGCGCCGCAGCTTGAGCGCAAATTGACCCCGGCCTGGACCACCGACTGGATCAGCGCCAGCGGTCGCGAACGCCTGCGCGCCTACGGCATCGCACCGCCCGAGGGCAGCACCAGCAAGCGCAGCCTGCTCGGCGAAAGCCCGCAGGTTGTGTGCCCGCAATGCGGCAGCGCCCACACCGAGGTCCTCAGCCAGTTCGGCTCCACCGCGTGCAAGGCGCTGTACCGCTGCGTCGATTGCCGGGAACCGTTCGACTATTTCAAGTGCATCTGAGCGGCGAATAGGCCGTCCCAGCTGGAGAACAACAATGAGCAAATTTCACAGCCTGACCATCAAGGACGTGCGCACTGAGACCCGTGACGCGGTGTCCATCGCCTTCGAAATTCCGCAGCACTTGCAGGACAGCTTCCACTTCACCCAGGGCCAACACCTGGTGATGCGCACCCAACTGGACGGCGAAGAAGTACGCCGTTCCTACTCGATCTGCACCGGGGTCAACGACGGTGAGCTGCGCATCGCCGTCAAGCGTGTCATCGGCGGCCGTTTCTCGGCGTTTGCCAACGAACAGCTGAAAGCCGGACACACCCTGGAGGTGATGCCACCCGCCGGGCACTTCTGCGTCGAACTCGACCCGGCACGCCATGGCAATTACCTGGCCGTGGCCGCAGGCAGCGGCATCACGCCGATCCTGTCGATCATCAAGACCACCCTGCAAACCGAGCCCCACAGCCGCGTCACCCTGCTGTACGGCAACCGTTCCAGCTCCGGCGCATTGTTTCGCGAGCAGCTGGAAGACCTGAAAAACCGCTACCTGCAACGCCTGAACCTGATCTTCGTGTTCAGCCGCGAGCAGCAGGACGTCGACCTGTACAACGGCCGGATCAACGCCGAGAAGTGCGAGCAACTGTTCAGCCGCTGGCTCGACGTCAAGGCCCTCGACGCCGCCTTCATCTGCGGCCCGCAGGAAATGACCGAGACCGTGCGCGACAGCCTCAAGGCCAAGGGCATGCAACCTGAGCGCATCCATTTCGAACTGTTCGCCGCCGCCGGCAGCGAGCAAAAACGCGCCGCCCGTGAAGCCGCCCGCCAGGTGGATGCGGCGGTCAGCCAGATCACCGTGATCAGCGACGGCCGCGCCCTGGCCTTCGACCTGCCGCGCAACAGCATGAGCATCCTCGAAGCGGGTAACGAGCAAGGTGCGGAACTGCCCTACTCGTGCAAGGCCGGCGTGTGCTCGACCTGCAAGTGCAAGGTCATCGAGGGCGAAGTGGAAATGGACAGCAACCACGCCCTGGAAGACTACGAAGTCGCCGCCGGCTACGTGCTGTCGTGCCAGGCCTTCCCGATCAGCGACAAGGTAGTGCTGGATTTCGATCAGCTCTGATGTATCGGGCAATGCGCCCCCCTGTGGGAGCGGGCTTGCTCCGGGCGGCGTTCCGACGAAGACGGAGTATCAGGCGCCATCCATGTTGAATGTGATGGCCCCTTCGCGAGCAAGCCCGCTCCCACATTGATCCGGTTCCAACCCGAAACTGTTTCACCCAAAACAAAAACAACAAAGGAGCGCGCGTCATGACACCCCAGGAAGTAGAACTCATTCGCCAGCACCCGGATTTCATCCAGCTGGTGCGTCGCAAACAGAAGCTGTACTGGTCACTGAGCCTGGCCATGCTGGTGATTTACTACGGCTTCGTGCTGCTGGTGGCTTTCTCCCCTTCTACCCTCGGCCAATCCCTCAGCGGCGGCGTGACCACCGTGGGCATGCTGGTGGGTGTCGTCATCGTCGGGCTGGCCTTTGCGCTGACCGGTTTCTATGTCTATCGCGCCAACAACGTGATCGACCCGCTGAATGAAAAACTCAAGCAGGAGTGCGCCCGATGAACCGCCTTCTCGCGCTGTTCCTGCTGCCGCTGGCGGCTGTCACTGATGTTGCGATGGCTGCCGACGGCGCGTCCCGACCATTGAACTGGAACGCCATCGGCATGTTCCTGGTGTTCGTGCTGTTCACCCTTGGCGTGACTCGCTGGGCGGCACTTCGCACCCGCTCCACCAGCGACTTTTACACCGCTGGCGGCGGCATGACCGGTTTCCAGAACGGCCTGGCGATTGCCGGCGACATGATCTCGGCCGCCTCGTTCCTCGGCATTTCCGCGATGATGTTCCTCAATGGCTACGACGGTTTGCTCTACGCCCTGGGCGTGCTGGCCGGCTGGCCGATCATCCTGTTCCTGATTGCCGAACGCCTGCGTAACCTGGGCAAGTACACCTTTGCCGACGTGGTTTCCTATCGCCTGGAACAGACCCCGGTGCGCCTGACCTCGGCCTTCGGCACCCTGACCGTGGCCCTGATGTACCTGGTGGCGCAGATGGTTGGTGCCGGCAAGCTGATCGAGTTGCTGTTCGGTATCGACTACCTCTACGCAGTGATGCTGGTCGGCGTGTTGATGGTGTTCTACGTGACCTTCGGCGGCATGCTCGCCACCACCTGGGTGCAGATCATCAAGGCGGTGATGCTGTTGTTCGGCACCAGCTTCATGGCGTTCATGGTGCTCAAGCACTTCGGCTTCAGCACTGAGGCGATGTTTGCCGGTGCCACCGCCGTGCATGCCAAGGGCAACGCGATCATGGCCCCCGGCGGCTTGCTGTCCAACCCGATCGATGCGATTTCCCTGGGGCTGGGCATGATGTTCGGCACCGCCGGCCTGCCGCACATCCTGATGCGTTTCTTCACCGTCAGCGATGCCAGGGAAGCGCGTAAAAGCGTGTTCTACGCCACCGGTTTCATCGGCTACTTCTACTTGCTGCTGATCATCGTCGGCTTCGGCGCCATCGTCATGGTCGGCACCGATCCGGCGTTCCGTGACGCCAGCGGCGCGATCATCGGCGGCGGCAACATGATCGCCGTGCACCTGGCCCAGGCAGTAGGCGGCAACCTGTTCCTCGGCTTCATCTCGGCGGTCGCCTTCGCCACCATCCTGGCGGTGGTTGCCGGGCTGGCACTGTCCGGCGCCTCGGCGGTGTCCCACGACCTGTATGCCTGCGTGATGCGCAAGGGCCAGGCCAGCGAACAGCAAGAGATGCGCGTGTCGCGAATCGCCACCCTGTGCATCGGTGTGCTGGCGATCATCCTCGGCCTGCTGTTCGAATCGCAGAACATTGCGTTCCTCTCGGGCCTGGTGCTGGCCATCGCCGCGTCGGTGAATTTCCCGGTGTTGTTCCTCTCGATGTACTGGAAAGGCCTGACCACCCGTGGCGCGGTCCTCGGCAGCCTGTCCGGACTGGTCTCGGCGATTGTGTTGCTGGTGCTGAGCCCGGCGGTATGGGTCAACGTGATGCATCACGACAAGGCGCTGTTCCCGTACTCCAACCCGGCGCTGTTTTCCATGAGCCTGGCGTTCTTTAGTGCATGGCTGTTTTCCGTCACCGACACCTCGCCCCGTGCGGCCCTTGAGCGTGGCCGTTATCTGGCGCAGTTCATCCGCTCGATGACCGGCATCGGTGCCACCGGCGCCAGCAATCACTAAACGACGACCGAACAGTTGGCAGGGAATAAAAATAATGACACCCGCACGTACCACGTCTTACCCATCACTGTTTTCGCTGGCCGCCGCATTGAGTCTGCCCATGATCGCGCCGAGCGCGATGGCCGACTTCATCGGCGACAGCAAGGCCCGCATTGATATGCGCAACCACTACATCAACCGCGATTTCCGTCAGGACAACGCGCCGCAATCCAAGGCCGAAGAATGGGCCCAGGGATTCACTGCGCGCATCGAGTCCGGGTTCACCGACGGCACCTTCGGTTTCGGTCTCGACGCACTGGGCGAGCTGGGGCTCAAGCTCGACTCCAGTCCCGACCGCCGTGGCACCGGCCTGCTGCCGTTCGGCCCACAGAGCCATGAGCCCGACGACGATTACAGCGAACTGGGCCTGACCGGCAAATTGCGGGTCTCCAAGAGCGTGTTGAAACTCGGCACCCTGCAACCCTTGTTGCCAGTGGCGACCTACAACGACACACGCTTGCTGAGCTCGACCTTCGAAGGTGGCTTGCTGACCAGCCAGGAAATCGACGGCCTGACGGTGAATGCCGGGCGCCTGACCAAGGCCAACCTGCGCGACTCCTCCAGCAACGATGACATCGGCTACGCCGCCGCCACCAGCGATAACTTCGACTTCGGTGGCGGCAGCTACGCGTTCAGTCCGCAACTGAACCTGAGTTACTACTACGGCAAGCTCGACCAGATCTATCGCCAGCAATTCGCCGGACTGGTGCATACGCAACCGCTGGGCAACGGTTTCAACCTGCGCAGCGACCTGCGTTATTTCGACAGCCGCGGTGACGGCGCCGAACGGGCCGGGCGTATCGACAACCGCAACTTCAACGGCATGTTTACGGTGTCCCACGGTGCCCACAAGGTCAGTGCCGCCTACCAGCAGTTATCCGGCGACAGCGCCTTTCCGTTCCTCAACGGTGGCGATCCGTACGTGGTCAACCTGGTGACCTTCAACACCTTTACCCGCGCCGACGAGGATTCCTGGCAGCTGCGTTACGACTATGACTTCGCGGCGCAAGGCATTCCCGGCCTGACCTTCATGACCCGCTACACCGACGGCAGCCATGTCAAGGCCGGCAGCGTCGACAACGGAAGTGAATGGGAGCGCGACACCGATATCAACTACGTCATCCAGAGCGGTGTGTTGAAGAACGTCAGCCTGCGCTGGCGCAACGTGACCTTCCGTTCCGGCAATGGCCTGACTACCGCCCTGGATGAGAACCGGCTGATCGTCGGCTACACCCTGGCGCTTTGGTAATCCCTGAATGGCGCGGTTAAGGCCGCGCCACAACCTTTCATAACCAGGAGCAATCGTGATGTCCTCTTCACCTACACTGCATGCCCCTACCCTGCAGAGTTTCATCGCCGGTCGCTGGATCGGCCAACAGGGCGCACAGGTCCTGCGCAGTGCCATCGACGGCCATGAAATCGCCCGCACCCATGAGGAGCGCCCGGACTTCGCCGAGGCCATCGAACACGGCCGTCGCCAGGGCGTCAGCGGCTTGATGGCGCTGGACTTCCAGCAGCGCGCCCAGCGTCTCAAGGCCCTGGCCCTGTACCTGAGCGAGCGCAAGGAACAGCTCTACGCGATTTCCCACCACAGCGGCGCGACCCGTGCCGACAGCTGGATCGACATCGAAGGCGGCAACAGCACGCTGTTCACCTACGCCAGCCTCGGTTCGCGGGAGCTGCCGTCGGGCAACATCATCCACGAAGGCCCGGCGATGCAGCTGAGCAAAATGGGCACCTTCGCCGGCACGCACATCCTTGTGCCTCGCGGCGGCCTGGCGGTGCACATCAATGCCTTCAACTTCCCGATCTGGGGCATGCTGGAAAAATTCGCCCCGAGCTTCCTCGCCGGCATGCCGTGCATCGTCAAACCGGCCAGCGCCACCAGCTACCTGACCGAAGCCGTGGTGCGCCTGATGGACGAATCCGGCCTGCTGCCGGCGGGCAGCCTGCAACTGATCATCGGCAGCACCGGCGACCTGCTCGACCGCCTGCAAGGCCAGGACGTGGTGACCTTCACCGGTTCCGCCGACACCGCGGCCAAGCTGCGGGTCAACCCGAATCTGATTCGCAATTCGGTGCCGTTCAATGCCGAAGCCGACTCGCTGAACTGCGCCATTCTCGCCCCGGACGTGACCCCGGATGACGAAGAGTTCGAGCTGTTCATCAAGGAAGTCGCCCGGGAAATGACCACCAAGGCCGGGCAGAAATGCACCGCCATCCGCCGTGCCATCGTCCCGGCCAAACACATCGATGCAGTCGCCACCCGCCTGCGTGATCGCCTGGCCAAAGTGGTGGTCGGCGACCCGTCGGTGGAAGGCGTGCGCATGGGCGCACTGGCTTCCCACGACCAGCAGAAAGACGTGGCCGAGCGCCTGGAAGCGCTGTTGCAGAGCAGCGACATGCTGTTCGGCGCCCGCGACGGTTTCGAACCCCGTGGTGTAAATGTCGACAAAGGCGCCTTCTTCGCCCCGACCCTGTTGCAGGCCCGCGACCCGCATGCCGAGGGCGGCGCCCACGATATCGAAGCATTCGGCCCGGTCAGCACCCTGATGGCCTACGACGATCTCGACGAAGCACTGGCCCTGGCCGCTCGCGGCAAAGGCAGCCTGGTGGCCAGCCTGGTGACCAAGGACCCACAAATCGCCGCCAAGGCCATCCCGGTCGCGGCTGCCTGGCACGGCCGTTTGCTGGTACTGGACCGCCATTGTGCTGGCGAATCCACCGGTCACGGCTCGCCGCTGCCGCAACTCAAGCACGGTGGCCCGGGTCGTGCCGGCGGTGGTGAAGAACTCGGCGGCCTGCGCGCGGTTAAACACTACCTGCAACGCGCGGCGGTGCAAGGTTCGCCGACTATGCTGGCGGCGGTCACCGGCGAGTACGTGCGCGGCGCCAAGGTCATCGAAACCGACGTGCATCCGTTCCGTCGCCACTTCCAGGACCTGCAGATCGGCGAGTCGCTGCTGACTCACCGTCGCACCGTCACCGAAGCGGACCTGGTGAACTTCGGCTGCCTGTCGGGCGACCACTTCTACATGCACTTCGACGAGATCGCGGCCAAGGAATCGCAGTTCGGCAAGCGCATCGCCCACGGTTACTTCGTGCTGTCGGCAGCGGCCGGCCTGTTCGTATCCCCTGGCGTCGGCCCGGTACTGGCCAACTACGGCCTCGACACCCTGCGCTTCATCAACCCGGTGGGCATCGGCGACACCATCCAGGCGCGCCTGACCTGCAAGCGCAAGATCGACCAGGGCAAGAAGAGCCCGCAGGGCGTTCCGCAAGGGGTGGTGGCGTGGGATGTGGAAGTGACCAACCAGTTGGGTGAGTTGGTAGCCAGTTATGACATTTTGACTTTGGTGGTCAAACGCGAGGATTGATCACGATTTTGTGGTCAACCTTTAACTACTGTGGGAGCGGGCTTGCTCGCGAAAGCGGACTGACATTCAACATTGATGTTGACTGACACAC
>NZ_JAHBDN010000094.1:0-20151 GCF_019956445.1 Pseudomonas sp. BF-R-19 | reverse complement strand
GGGCTTGCTCGCGAAGGCGGTGCGTCAGTAAACATATGTATTGCCTGACACACCGTCTTCGCGAGCAAGCCCGCTCCCACAAGGGTTAGCGGTGATCCTCAGTCCGATGGTTTTCCTGGACGGTCACAGTGGCCGTGGTCCCGGCCCTCAGGTTGTTTTTACCGGCATAGTCGGCATCGATCTCGATCCGCACCGGCACCCGTTGCGCCAGCTTGATCCAGGTGTAACTGGGGTTGATATTCGCCAGCAGGCGGCCACCGGGCAGGTTTTCCCGGTCGGCAATGGCGAAGGCGATGCTCTGCACTTTGCCGCCGAACGTTTCGCCACTCATCAACTCGATCTTGACCCGGTCGCCCTCCCCGATCCGCGGCAACTTGGTTTCTTCAAAGTAACCGCTGACATAGAACGAGTCGCTGTCCACCAGCGCCAGCAATGGACCGCCGGCCGCGGCGTAGTCGCCCTCCCGGGTCAGCAGATTGGTGACATAGCCGGTCACCGGGGACACGACGTGGGTACGCTGCAAATCGAGCTCGGACTGGGTCAACGCCGCGATGGCCAGTTGCACGTTGGCGTGGGCCAGCACGAGATTTGCCTGATTACGCAGTAAATCAGCCTGGGCCACTGACACATCGGTGTTGGCTTTTTCCCACTCTTCGCCGGAAATCGCCGAACGGTCCTTGAGCGTGCGCCGCCGTTGCTCTTCGCTCTGACGTTGTTTGAGCAACGCTTCACTGGCGATAATGGCCGCCTGGGCCTGCCCGAGCGAGGCTTTCGCCACCTCCACCGCGCGCTTGGCATGCTCCACCGCCAGGGTGTAACGCGCCGGATCGATCTCCAGCAGCGCCTGGCCTTTGTTTACATGCTGGTTGTCCTGCACGGCCAGGCTGACGATTCGCCCCGAGACGTCGGCGGACAAGGTCACCACATCGGCACGCACCCGGGCATCCCGGGTCCAGGGCGCGCGGGTGTAATGCTCCCAGGCGAACCAGCCCAGGATCAAGGCCAGCAGTACCACTGCCACCGTCGAGAGTCGGGAAAGGATGTTCTTCAAGGCATCAGGCTCCCATGACCAGAATCAGCGTGGCGCAGACGCAGGCGTACAGCGCGCCTTCGAACAACGCCTCGTGCCAGACGAACTGCAGCACACCGAGGCGCCGCAACGTCCAGTCCAGCAGGAGGAAAATCGGCAAGCCCAGCAGCAGCGCCTGGGCAATCGGGGGCAGATAGGCACCACCCATTTCCAGATCAATGGGCAAGGACAGGGTCTCCTTCAAGGCCTGAGGGTTGAAAGTAGCCGCGATAACGCTCGACGAACGACACCACGATCAACAGCGCCACGCGCATACGGAATACCGACCACAAGCGCTCATGAATATCGGTATGCAGGGCATCCAGGTCGTCGCCCAGTGTGTGCAGGCTATCAAGCACCTGCGCTACTTCGACCCCGGGCCGGCCGGCGACCAGCCTGCCCGTTTCCCGGACTGTCGAAAACAGGCGACTTTGCAGATCCGGATTCAGCAGTGCATTGTTCTGACCCTGCTGCCTGAGCTGATTCAAGGCAATACCCAATGCCATGCAGGCCAGGCTGACTTGAAACCGCTCGCGCGATTGTGGCTCCCGGGTCGCCGGCAGCAGCCCCAGCATCATGGTCAGGCGATCAACCATGCGGCTCTCGAAGGCAAACTGCTGTTCATCGCTCGCCGAGGTTTTCAGCAAGGCGTACACCTGCTCGCAGTTCTCTTTGTGGAGCCGGCGCATGCGCAAATCCGGCATGAACGGAAAGATCAGCGCGTAGACACTCAAGGCCAGCACGGTCGCGCAGGTATAGGCGCCAGCAAACTCAAACCACTGGATGGCGGTGTTCTGGCCAATCCCCACATTCAACGGGCCAAGCAACAGAAAGGTCGTGAGCCCCAGGCCAATGCCGGTGCCTGTGGTGGGTGGACTGGCCAGCCCCACCGCAACGGCGTAGAGCAAGGGCGCCAACAGCAAGGCAAGCATCTCGAAATTGCTGATCATCGGCACAAACATGAACTGAAGGAGCGCCGAGGCCACCAGTGCCAGCCCGAATCCCCTCGCGTAGCTTTGAACGGCCAGTAGCGGGCGGGGAAACGTCGACATCAGCGAGCAAAGGATGCCCACCAGCACCATCCCGCCTCGCGCACCGTCCCAGCCGGTTTCGATCCAGATCAGGCCAGCGATCAACAGCGCGGAAAAGGCCCGGACGGCGTTCATGGTCGCCAGTGTGAAGTCCAGGTGCAGTGGGTTTTCCCGCCCGCGATACACGCTGCTGGCCGGTCGCCCGCTCTGGATGGCATCACTCAACTCCAGAATCTGCTCCAGTTGCTGCAGCAGGCGCGCCTGCTCCCAGCGCAGAGACCAGGCCAGCGAACGCAAGGTGGCCGGCAGCGGCTCGGTCAATTGTTCGGCCCTGTAGGCCAGCTCATCAAAGCGTTGTTGCAGCGACGTGAAATGGTGGCGCTTGTCACTGGACAGCGAACGCCCCTCCCGCGCCAGTTCATCGAGAAAGGCCAGTTCTTCGGCACGCAGCCGTTGAATTTCTTCTGGCAACTCGCCCTCCCAGCGCTCGGTCAACAGCAGCCGCTGGTGGCGCAAGGCGGTCAGCCGTGCGGTCAATAACACCAATTGGTTGCCCAGCAGTTGCACCAGACCGTTGGCACTGCGCAACCGTGGCGCATCGTAGTACATGTGCCGGCGCACGCCCTCCAGGCCGCTGATCTGGCCCAACAGCTGCATTTGCCGCTGCTGGAAATCGGCTTCGCTCTCTTCGGTGCGGATGACGGCGCTGGCATGGGTGGCGAGCAACCGGGTGATTTGATCGATCCTGGCGAAGTAATCCCGGGCCACGGCTTCCGGCCTGGCGGTAAGCAGGCTGACCACGCACACACAGGCAACCGCCAGCAACGTCTCGGTGACGCGGGTCACCGCCAGCAAAAACATGCCGTCCTGGTCCGGCACCGCCAGCAAGGCCACCACCACGGCGGTGTAGCCGCTGAGGACAAACGCCCCGGAACTGGTATAGCGCAACAAAGTGCCACCGGCGGTGCACAACGCCAGCCACAACGCCAGGGTGGTGATGAACGGCAACGGCGCCTGGGGAAAGATCGCCATGATCAGCACCGCCACGGCCGCGCCCGTCGTGGTGCCGATCACCTGGCCAAAGCTGCGGGCCAGCACCATGCCGCCCAGTGGCTGGCTGATGATGACCACGGCCATGATCGACCACTTGGGCTGGTCCAGGTCGAACAAAAACGCCAGGTACAGGGTCAACAACCCGGCCGCCATGGTTCGCAAGGCAAACAGCAACACCCCTGGCCCGGGGTGGAGCATGGCCTTGAAGTACTGCAACAACGCTTGCATGGGAACACTCGTCGAAACACCTCCAGCAAGCGTAGTCACTGCTGCGGGGCCTCGAGAGGTTTTGCTGTCGACGCAGCTTGCAGGCCCGTTGATTGCCTCCTGAAGGGCTGTTCAACCGTTTGGATCGAGCGTGAGCGTCGTCAAGGTTTGACTCAAGGCCTGGCCTGACCGAAGCTGGCGCCTTTGCCTAAGCTCGCCAGTTTCCGGATTCCTGCATGCCCAAGTCCCGCCGCTATCTGTTTATCAGCCTTTTCGCCCTGCTCGTCATCGGCCTTGTGTGGTTTTCCCTGCGCGATACCACCCCGGTGGTTCCCGAGGCTATCCAGCATGGCTACAGCGAAGCGCTGGCGGCAGCCCGGGGCGGCAAACCAGGTGCCGCGCGGGTGCTCTATCAGCAATTGGCCCGTCCGGACCTGTCGCCCAAGCGTCGTGTCTGGCTGCATGCCGAACTGCCCAACTACCCAAGCTCGGTGGCCCTGAAACTGGCGGATGCCGACTTGCAGAACGAGTCGCCCGAAGTGCGTATCGCGGCGATCAGGAGCATCAGTGGCCTGGTACCGAGCGGCCAACGCAGTCTGCTGCTGGGACCCTTGCTCGATGACAGCGAACAAAGCGTGCGGCTGGCGGCGATCAACGCGCTGCTGGGGTTGTCCCCGGATGAACTGGGTTTGTATTTCGGGCCGCTGGAGCAAGCCATCGATGCCTGGGAGCAAGTGCTCAAGAGCGCCCCCCAAAGCGCCGAAAATCAATACCAACTGGCCCGGCTGCACCTGCACAACGCCGAGCTCAAGCAAGCGCAACAGGCGCTGGACAACACCCTGCGCCTGGCGCCGGACAACTTGCCGGCGCTGGTGCTGCAAATCGAGGTGCTGGATAAACAGGGCCAGAACGACGCCGCCCGGCAACTGTTGGCCAGGCAACTGCAGGCGCAACCCAACTCGGCCTACCTGCAACACGCCCTGGGGCTCTGGCTGCTGCATCACGAGCAAAGCGAATTCGCCCTGCTCGGCCTGTCCAAGGCCGTTGAACTTGAGCCCAATAACCGCGATTACCGCTACGACCTGGCCACCACGTTGCACGGAGAGCAGGAGCTCGAAGCGGCGCAGAAACAGTTGCAGGAAATCGTTCAGCGCCACCCGAACGATCGCAAGGCACGGGTGCTGCTGATCAATTACTGGAAGGAAAGCGGGCAACTGCAAAACGTGCAGATCCTGTTGGCCCAACTCGAACAGATGAACCCCGATGATCCGTCGTTGCAACAAGGGCTTTGACCCCGCCTGAAATTTCGTTGAACCGTCGTCCCGGCCAAGGGTCAAGTGAAAAAGGCAGCCCGTTGCGGCACTTCGCAGCGGCTGTCTCGTTGACCCTGGCCATGTGAGGACGCTGGTTTGTCTCTATCCAACGATTTGAACCGAGCCAAGGCCGCCACCGGTATCGAAGGTCTGGACGCTATCCTCGACGGCGCCTTGTCCCATGAATGGCAGATGGACGATATCCCGTGAAGGCCGTGCAAGCGACACCTGAACGCGCCATCATCCTTGCACCGCGGGGGCGCGACGGCCAGATGACCTTGATGATGCTCAAAAAGGCAGGGTTCGAAGGAGTGATCAGTCGCGACCTGCCGGGATTGTGCGCCGAACTGGAACAGGGTGCCGGCCTGCTGCTGATCTCTTGCGAGGTGCTGCTGGGTGCTGATCTCGAACCGCTGATTCACCTGATTGAACAGCAGCCCGCGTGGTCGGACCTGCCGATCGTGTTGATGACACACCATGGTGGCCCGCAACAGAACCCGGCATCACGCCTCGGCGCGCAATTGGGCAACGTCACCTTCCTTGAGCGACCTTTTCACCCGGTCACACTGATCAGTCTGGTCACCACCGCCTTGCGTGGGCGTCGACGACAGTACGAAGCCAGGGATCGCCTGATTGACCTGAGCCAGAGCAAATTGCGCCTGCAATACACCCTTGAAACCCTTGAACAGCAGGTAGAAGAGCGCACCGCGCAATTGCGCCACAATGAAGAAGTGTTGCGTCAGTCACAGAAGATGGAAGCAGTCGGCCAGCTCACCGGCGGCATCGCCCATGATTTCAACAACATGCTGACCGGCATCATCGGCAGCCTGGAATTGTTGCGCCGACGCCTGGCCCGGGGACGAACCGAAGACCTGGACAGCCTGATCGATCTGGGGGTGACTTCGGCCAACCGCGCGGCAGGCCTGACTCACCGCCTGCTGGCGTTTTCCCGCCGTCAGTCGCTGGACTCCAAACCCGTGGAGATGAACAGCCTCGTGATCTCCATGGATGAACTGCTGCAGCGCAGCATCAACGAAAGCATTCGTCTGGACATGCAACTGGACGAGCAACTGTGGGTGGCCGAAGCCGACCCCAATCAGCTGGAAAGCGCCCTGCTCAACCTGGTGATCAATGCCCGCGATGCCATGCCCAATGGCGGCAGACTGGTGGTCTCTACCTCGAACCAGCACTTTGACGAGGACTTCACCCAAGGCCAGAGCAATCTCGATGCGGGTGACTACGTGGTGCTCAGCGTCACCGACACCGGCTGTGGCATGCCGCAAAGCACCATCAACCGCGCCTTCGACCCGTTCTTCACCACCAAGCCCATCGGCCAGGGCACCGGCCTCGGGCTATCGATGATCTACGGTTTCAGCAAACAGTCGGGAGGCCACGTCGCCATCCACAGCGAAGTGGGCAAAGGCACCACGGTGAGTCTGTTTCTGCCGCGCTTTGGTGGCGACCTGCCCCGGGACCATCCACTGGACGTCGAACATTCACCGCTCGCCAATAATGGCGAGACGGTGTTGATTGTCGAGGACGATCCGGCGGTGCGGGTCCTGGTCAGTACGGTGTTGAGCGATCTGGGTTATGCCTTCGTCGAGGCCTGTGATGGTGATAGCGCCGTGCCGATTCTCGATTCGGCCCAGCGCATCGACCTGCTGATCAGCGATGTCGGCCTGCCCGGCATGAATGGCCGACAACTGGCGGAAATCGGCCGGCAACTGCGGCCCGACCTCAGGGTGCTGTTCATCACCGGCTACGCCGAGCACGCCGCGGTGCGCGGCGGGTTCCTCGATCCGGGCATGCAGTTGATCACCAAGCCGTTTACCTTTGATTTGTTGACGGCGAAGGTGAGGGAGATGATCCGCGCCTGAACGCGAGTAGTGGCACCGCAATGTTCCTAAATTCATACCTGCATCATCGTAAAGGGGCGTTTTTTATGCTCCGTGATCCCCTGCCCGTTACTCTGCTCTTTGTACAAGTAAATCCCGATAGCTCCGACCTCATTAGCGGGTTTCAACTGTCTAAGCCCAGCCCGCCATGCCGACTCCGAGGTCTGCGCCCCCAAAACAGCCGTCAGCCCGTTGTCGACTTCGGTATTGCCCAGTTTGTAAACCGACTGTACCGCTGCATCGTGAATCAACGATTTCCCGGCGTTTATCAAATCCTCCCCTGTTGGCACCGCTATCAATCGTTGATGCCTACTTTTCTTGAGTTGAGAGTCCACACCTCCCACAACGCGAATCGCGTCGCCTACGGCCATTTTCATCACGACACCGGCCACAGTATTCAGTATTGGATGAACGCCTTCAGGCGCGCTTGCGGACCACATACCCTTAACTATGTTGCCGCTCAAATTGGCAATCGTATCAACGGCCAGCGCACCTCGCGTACTGATGTCGGGAGTAATGGTAGGGCCTATTCGGGAAACTACCCGCCCAACCACCTTCGAACCCATTGATTTAACCACCCCTTCAACGATGCCGATTGGGTCGGGCGTTGTTAAAGCAGCGGTGAAACCCACACCAAAGCTGACAATTCCCACACCCGCCACGGTCAGGTTTTTGCGGAAACCGCTGTCACCTTCGCGATCCAGAACATGGGCCACGGTCGAGCCACCGACATAGCCCGCCGCCACACCTGACATGATTGCAACGGGATAACGTGCCAGTTGCCCCAGCGATGCGCTCAACGCCTTTTTTACCAGTTGCTTTGCGCCATATCCCGCAGCCCCCTTGACGGCTCCCCGGCCAATTGCAGCGAGGGTCGCCGTAACGCGCTTTACAGTGCCAATCCGGGTTTTGGCCAATCCGAGCCAGTCGACATGCCCGATCGGATTGCCCCCCACCATCCGATACAGGTTCAACCCATCTATCGCCCCTGCCGGATCGGCGCTCAGCCAGCGCTGTCGCCACGGCATGTAATACCGCAAACCGTAGTAATACAGTCCCGTCGCGTCCCTTTCCTGCCCTGAATAACGAATCGTCTTGTAGTTGGCCTCAATCTTGTCCCTGCCTGCCCACCAGGCTGTGCCGCCGTAGGGATAGTAGTTCTCCTGGCTGATGAGTCTGGCGTCTTTATCCAGTTCCAGCGTGCTGGATTCCAGATGATCGGCAAGGCAGTAACGCAGCTGATGCCGGGCACCTTCCGGTGGTGCCCCCCTTTCCCAGTGCAGGATCCGCACGCTGCATCGGCCGCTCTGGACACTGATGACATTCAGGGTTTCATCGGGGCCTGTACGAATCTCCACACCCGGCAAGTAGCGGGTTTCATGGGTACGGCTCAATGTGCCGGTATAAGCCGTACGGATCTTGCGTACGCGTTGATCATCGCCGTCATAGACATAGATCTCCGTGTCTGCTGGTTCGTCCTCGCGCACCACCTGATCGACCTGACGCAGGCGGTTGTGTGCATCCCAGTGCAGTGTCTGTCCCCGTTGCAGCACTTTGAGATTGCCGCAGACGTCATAAGCAGCATCAATTTCACTGTCACCTGGCGATTCGATGCCATCGCCCCAAGGCAGGCTTCGATTGCTCAAGGTAGCAACGGCCGTTCGCTCGGTTCGACTTGCGCTGTCAGCGTGGTGATGCAGGATTTCCAGGTTGCCACCGGCGTCGTAGTCGAACGTCTGGATATAGTTCTCCAGTTGGCCTGGGTCCGGTGGCGAAACGAATGCAGGTAAATGGGGGCCGCCCGAGGCATTGCAGCGTTGTCGACCGCTGGCTTGGATAAGTTGGCCGAGGGTGTCGTACTGCCAGGTGCTGGCCGCGGCAACGCTTTGATTGCGCGAGTAGCGGGTCGACTGGGTGGCGTCAGTGATACGAACCGGGTTACCGACTGGATCATAGGCATACGTCAGATGCTGCAACGGCGGCTGGCTTGTCAGTTGCGCTTGCAGCGTTGTCAGGCGCCCATCCTCGGGATCGAAAACGGTACGGGTTACTACGCCATTGCCGGCCGTTTGCTGCTCTGTTTGCCCCCAGGCGTTGTATCGAATGTCACTTACAAGCGTGATTTCGTCATGGGCTCCGAACAGCTTGATGCGTGTTTCCAACAATTCCCCGGCGACGCTCTGACGCTGGTTTTGCTCATTGCCCAATGCGTCTACAAGACGTACCGACTCGCCCACACTGTTAAACCCTGTTTGTGTGAACGACCCTTGAGGCTCGAGCAATTTATCGCGCTCGGTTTCGTTCACTGGCCAGTCAGGCAATTGAATCTGCGCCAGAAAGCGACGAGTCTGCTGCAAACATGCACCGAACACACTGAATTCGCTGAAGTGCTGAGTACCCGCACCGTCATCGTGACGGATCAACTGAGCGCAGCGATTGTGCCTGGCGGACTCTTGCGAATCGTCGCCGTACGCAAAACAAGCCGTGCGCTGCTCTTCACCTGTCGCCGACTCAAAAACACCCTCTGGGCGCAATAAGCAATCGTAGGCCATGCGCAGGTGATTACGTTTCTGGTCCCAATCTTCCAGCCTTTGCCGGGCCGCCCCGTAAAGACTAACCCGCCATCCGGCGTCCAGGTTCACAGAGAGCAAAGGCTGCCCGGTGAGCGTGGTGATTGTGGTTTGATTGGCGGGAGTGGACTTATCGCCTTCAAATAGGGCAAAAAGCCGCGGATCGCGGCTGTAACTGACTCGGTTTGGAGTGCTGTAGATATGTTGGGTGATGCGAGCCTCGGGGGCTTGCTGGTCCGAGCGCCGATGATAGGCGATCTCACGTACGACGGCGCGACGCGGATCAATCACTGAAAGTGTCGGTGTATGTCTGTGCATCGCACTCGCTCCGGATTCACATGCAGGGGTTAGCCACATGACATCCGGAACGTTTATCTGCCGTTACCGCACCACCGTCAACTGTCAGAAATTACAGGTACGCGCCCGGCCAATGCTCTTACGAAAGCATGTCCTGCATCAGTTCCTGCAATTGATCCAGATCGAAGGGTTTGTCCAGGATCGGCGCCTTGCGCGTGATCGGGCTGTCGGTCTCACGGATTTCCTGGGCATAGCCGCTGATGAAAATCACCTTGAGTTCCGGTCGCAACTTCACGGCGGGCTCGGCGATCTGCACGCCGGAGATCCCACCTGGCAGGCGGAAGTCGGTGATCATCATGTCCAGGTGCGGTTTGCTCGCCAGGATTTCAAAAGCCTGTTCGCCGTTTTCGGCCTGCAACACGCGGTAACCCTCGCCCGACAGATAAGCGGACAGCACCATCAGAATCGAGGGATCGTCCTCGACGACGAGTACTACATCTTGTGCATCTTCGCTCATGGGAAGCCTTTGTTCGGTCAATTGCTGCTGATACGACCGTGGGGTCGATCAGAGGTTGCGTTTATCTGGTTGTTTTCCTACAGCGGCAGACAAACGCGAAACAAGGCGCCTTCGCCAATCCTGCTCTGGACGGTAATAGTACCGCCATGGGCGGCCACAATCTGTTCTGAAATAAACAATCCCAAGCCCAGCCCGGCGACGGCGTGCTTGGCGGATACGCGTTCGAACTGCTGGAAAATCCGTTTCTGGTTTTCTTCGCTGATGCCGATCCCTTGATCCTGCACGTCCACCAGCGCCTGGCCACCTTCACTGTAGACCTTCACCGAGATCGGGCTCTTGGCCCCGTAGCGCAAGGCGTTGGTCAACAGGTTGGATATGACCTGCTCAATACGAAATTCGTCCCAGTTTCCGATCACCGGTTGCGCGGCATCGAGGGTGACCGAGGCCTCGGCGGCGTCGATCTGCCGGGAAAAGTTGTGCAACAGGTCACGAACCAGCGTCGAAAGATCGATGCGCGTCGGCCGGATCGACAAATTTCCGGTGCGAATGCGCGAGACATCGAGCATGTCTTCAATCAAGCGAATGAGGCTTTTGATCTGCCGCTCATCGCGGTCGACCATGGCGTGCATCTTGTCCAGGGTGAAGGCGGCGGCGTTGTCCCGGGCCAGGTGCATCTTGCGCAACTGGGTTTCAAGGATCAGACCGTTGAGCGGCGTGCGCACCTCGTGGGCGACGATGGACATGAAGTCATCGCGCATGCGCACCGCCTGTTCCAGTTCCAGCTGGGTGTTTTGCAGTTGCTTGAGCAGGGTCTCCTGTTCGCGGCGACTTTGCTCAAGGGCCAGCACTTGTTCCTTCATCGCCTTGCTTTGGCGATACAGGTCGACGAACACATTGACCTTGCTCTTGACCGCCTGGATGTCCAGCGGTTTGTACAGGAAATCCACGGCACCGCTTTCATAGCCCTTGAACGCGTAGTTCAGTTCACGCCCGGCGGCGCTGACGAAAACGATCGGAATATTCCTGGTTTTTTCCGTGCCACGCATCAACTCGGCCAGTTCGAAGCCATTCATGTCGGGCATCTGCACATCGAGGATGGCCAAGGCGAATTCGTGTTGCAACAGCAGGGACAAGGCTTCGTCGGCGGACAGCGCCTTGTAGACGATGCGGTCCTCACGCTTGATCAGCGCTTCGAGCGCCAGCAGATTCTCTGGCAGATCGTCCACGATCAGCAGTTTGGCCTGGATATTACTTAGCATGCGATTCGTTCCAGCTCGACAAGCAAACGGCCGATGCCGCGTACAGGAAGTATGTGATCCGGCTGCTGCATATCCAGCGCAGCCTGGGGCATGGTGGCGACCTGAGCCTCTTGCGGGTCCTGCACGATGGTCATGCCACCGCGCTGCTTGACCTGGGCCAGCCCGCGCGCGCCATCGCGGTTGGCGCCGGTGAGCAATACCGCAGCCAGGTTGGCGCCGTACGCATCGGCGGCCGATTCGAACAAGTAATCGATAGCGGGTCGCGAATGATGCACTCGAGGCTCCAGGCTCAGGGAAAAGCTGCGGTCCCGCTCCACGGACAGGTGATAACCGGGCGCGGCGAAATACAACGTGCCGGCCTCGACCGCGGTCTTGTCGCACGCCTCCAGCACCGGCAGGGCAACCCGGCGGGAAAACACGTCCGCCAGCTGGCTGCAGCGCTCGTCCGGCAGGTGCAGCACGACAATGATCGGTAGTGCGAAACCTTCGCGCAGCGGGCCGAGGATGTTCAACAGCGCCTCGACGCCACCGGCGGAGGCACCGATCACGATCGCTTCAATAGCCGGCAAACTCGTTGCACGCTTCATGATTTTCGATAGATCCGTTCTTGTTTGACCAACGGCTCGAACTGATTGCCGCAGGCTGAAAATTCCGGGGTCTCCTTACTGCCCAGCACCAGGAAACCGCGATGGCAGAGGGACTCATGAAAAAGTCCGAATGCCCGATCCTGAAGTTTTTTATTGAAATAAATCAGTACGTTACGACATGAAATTAATTGAGTTTCGGAGAATACGCTGTCCGTTGCCAGGCTGTGATCGGCGAAGGTCACGTTCTCGCGCAGGGTCTTGTCGAAAATCGCGTACCCATAGGCCGCCGTATAATAGTCGGCAAACGAGCACTGGCCATCGGCCTGCTGGTAATTAGCAGTGTAGGCGCGGACATTCTCCATCGAGAAAATCCCTTGCTTGGCCTTTTCCAGTGAGCGCGGATTGATGTCGGTGGCGTAGATGATCGTGCGGTCGAGCAGGCCCTCTTCTCGCAACAGAATGGCCATCGAATACACCTCTTCACCGGTGCTGCACCCGGCGATCCAGACCTTGATCGAGGGGTAGGTTCGCAGCAGCGGCACCACTTCCTTGCGGATGGCCAGGAAGTGCGAGGGGTCGCGAAACATCTCGCTGACCGGAATGGTCAGCAATTGCAGCAATTGCATGAAGGCGGTGGGGTCGTGCAGGACCTTTTCCTGCAACGCCGAGATGGTATTGCACTCGAACTGACTCAACGCGTGGTTGACCCGGCGCTTGATCGAAGCGCCGGAGTAATCGCGAAAATCGTAGCTGTACTTGAGGTAGATCGCCTCGATCAACAACCGCAATTCGATTTCGCTGTTTCGCTCCACTGAGGAATTGCGCTCCACTAGATCCGTTCCATCTTCGGCAACCACACACGAATCAGCGAAAACAGGCGATCCAGGTCGATGGGCTTGGCCAGGTAATCGTTGGCGCCGGCCTGCAGGCAGCGCTCCTGATCGTCCTTCATGGCCTTGGCCGTCACCGCGATGATCGGCAACTTGCGCCAGCGCGGGTCCTTGCGGATTTCAACGGTGGCTTCAAAGCCATCCATTTCGGGCATCATCACGTCCATCAATACCAGATCGATGTCTTGCACCTCATTCAATCGTTCAATCGCTTCACGGCCGTTGCGGCCAATGACCACGACCGCGCCCTTTTGCTCCAGCGCACTGGTGAGGGCGAAAATGTTGCGCACATCGTCATCCACCAGCAACACCTTGCGGCCCTCGAAGACCTTGTCGCGACTGCGGGCGACCTTGAGCATCTTCTGCCGTTCATGGGACAACCGTGATTCGACTTTGTGCAGAAAAAGCGTCACCTCATCCAGCAACCGCTCCGGCGAGCGTGCGCCCTTGATGATGATCGAACGCGAATACTTGCGCAGTTCGGCCTCTTCATCCCGGGTCAGGTTGCGCCCGGTATAGACGATGACGGGCACAAACGAGCAGATGTCTTCGGTGGACATGCGCTTGAGCAGGTCATTACCGAGCATGTCCGGCAGCTTGAGGTCGATGATCATGCAATCGAAGACCGACGTGCGTAGCAGATCCAGCGCCTCCTGCGCCAGGCCAACGGCAGTGATCTCGATGTCATCGTCGCCGATCAGGCGGGCAATGCTGTCGCGCTGCAAGTCGTCGTCCTCGACCAGCAGCACGCGCTTGACCTTCTGGGTCAGCTTGGCCTCGAGGCGTGCAAACACGTCCTTGAGTTCCTCGCGGGTAGTCGGTTTGACCGCATAGCCAATGGCGCCCATGTGCATCGCCGCCTCGACCCGGTCTTCGACCGAAATCACATGCACCGGGATGTGCCGGGTTTCGGCGTGTTCCTTCAGGCGTTGCAGCACGGTCAGGCCGGAATGATCCGGCAGGCGCATGTCCAGCAGGATCGCATCGGGGATGAACGCCTTGGCCAGGTCGTAGCCTTCGTCGGCACCGTGGGCCACCAGGCACTGATAACCCAGTTCATGGGCCAGGTCGTAGAGGATGTGCGCAAAGTTCGGCTCATCCTCCACCACCAGCATGCAGCGGCTGGTGAACGGCCCCTTGTTGCGATCGTCGTCAAAACGCGGAATATCGACTTCGGCCACCCGTGGCGACAACGTGGGCGGCAATACACTCGGCGCGGCCACAGGAACGGCTCGCATCGGTTCGACTGGCACTTCGCCCGGTTCCACGTACTGCTGCGGCAAGACCAGGGTAAACACACTGCCCTGCCCCGGCGCGCTGCTCACGCTGATGGAGCCGCCGAGCAAGGCCGCCAGGTCACGGGAGATCGACAAGCCCAGCCCGGTGCCGCCGTAACGCCGGTTGGTAGTGCCATCGGCCTGACGGAACGCTTCGAAGATGCTTTCGTGCTGATCGACCTCGATGCCGATCCCGGAATCGCGGATGCTGAACGCGATGCCGTCATTCGGCGCCGTGTCGACGGACAGGCTGACGCTGCCGCTTTCAGTAAACTTCACCGCGTTGGACAACAGGTTCTTGAGGACCTGCTCCAGGCGTTGGCGGTCGGTGTACAGCATCAGCGGCGCACCGTCCTGCATATCCACCTGGAAATCCAGTTGCTTGTCCGTAGCCAACGGCTGGAACAGGCCGCGCAGGCCATCCACCAGACGCACCACGCTGGTGTTCTCCGGATGGATTTCCAGCTTGCCGGCCTCGACTTTGGAAATATCCAGAATGTCGTTGATCAGGTGGAGCAAGTCATTGCCGGCGGAGTAGATCGACTCGGCGAACTTGACTTGCTCGGCACTGAGGTTTTCCTGCGGGTTTTCCGCCAGCAGCTTGGCCAGGATCAACGAGCTGTTCAGCGGCGTGCGCAGCTCATGGGACATGTTGGCGAGGAATTCGGACTTGTACTTGCTCGATCGCTGCAATTCTACTGCGCGTTCTTCAAGCTGGATCTGGGCCTGATTGAGCTCGGTATTCTTCAAGTCCATGGCGTCGCGTTGCTCGGCCAGTGCTTGTGCCTGCTCGGCGAGTTGTTCGTTGGTCTGCTCCAGCTCCACCTGCTGGGTTTCCAGGTGCGCCTGGGACTCCTTGAGAATCCGCGATTGTTCTTCGAGCTCTTCGTTGGCGGTCTTGAGTTCTTCCTGCTGAACCTGCAATTCTTCGTTGAGTTGCTGGGTTTCGGCCAACACCTCCTGCAAACGCTGGCGATAGCGTGCCGCCTCGATCGAAGTGCCGATGTTGCCGGCAATCAGCTCAAGCAATTCAACGTCACGGTCCGTCAGTGGACGCAGAAAGCCCAACTCGATCACGCCATTGACCCGCTCGTCGTCGCTGGTTGGCACCACCAGAACACTGCGCGGCAAACCGTCACCGAGGCCGGAGCTGACCTTGAAATAATCCCCCGGCACCTCGTCCAGGCGAATCAGCCGTGCCTGCTGCGCCACCTGGCCGACAATGCCTTCGTCGCTGTAGATCTGCTGTTCACGCTCTTGCTGTTCGCGGGAAAAACCGTAGGTGGCGATACGCTTGAGGCCGCCGTGGTCTTCGCGCACATAAATAGCCGCCACGGCGGTGCCCAGGTACTGCGCGCAGAATTGCAGGATGTTGCGACCGAGCATGTTCAGGCTCAATTGCCCCAACACCTGCTCGGCCAGCTCGGTCTGGCCGTTGCGCAGCCAGGCCTGCTGTTCCAGACGACGGGCGCTGGCCTGCTGGGCGGCAAGGTTGACGCTGTAGTTCTGCGACAGCGTCAACAAATCGCGGCGCCCGACATACGCCAGCAACCCGCTGACCCCGGCAATGAACAACAGGTAGAGGCTGATGCTCATGACCGTGGTACGTCGCACTTCATCATTGCGCGATGCACGCAACTGTTGTTCGGTGTCGATCACCGCCTCGAACTGCTTGCGAATTTCATCGGTCAGGCGTTTACCGCGTCCGGCCTTGACCACGGCGCGATAGTCCCCGCTGCGGCGCTGCAAATCGATCATCGATTGTGCATAGTCGGTCCACTCCTGCTGCAAGGCCTGCAACCGCAACAAGCGGTCGGTCTGCACCGGGTTGTCGGCGGTCAGTTCGAGCATGGTGTTGAGCGCCACGGCGATGCGTGGCTTGGCGGTTTCGTAGGGGTCGAGGAAATGTTCGTCGCCACTGAGCAGGAAACCGCGCATCCCGGTTTCCAGGTCCACGGTCAGCTTGACCGCTTCATTGGCGTTATTGATCACCCGGTCGGTGTGCTCCACCCACTGGATCGTCGACAGTAAATAGCTGATCAGCGACACGAAGAACACGGCGCTGATGAGACCCAGCCCCAAAGGCAGGCTGATGTTGCGGCTCAGGAGTTTACGAAATCGTTGTTCATCAACCGAGGACGCGGAGGGCATGGGGCAGGCCTTGTCGAACTGTCAGATTTCAAGGAGTTTGCCCCAAAACTGGCACATTGATCCAATTTTCTGACATGTTTGCGCGCAAGGTCCTACATTGCGCTGCGCCCGTTCCAGGCCACGGGTTATCCTTGCGTGGTCTGCACTGCAATTCTTTTTTACAACGTAGGGAACTTGTCGGGATCCGCCACTTACTCATGCAAGAGGCCGACGATTTCCAGCGACCGGCAATGCCAATCTTTTTCGGGAATTCGACTATGTCATCCGCCAACGCCTCCACCATCCTTGTCGTCGAAGACGATGCCATCGTGCGCATGCTGATCGTCGACGTACTGGAGGAACTGGAATTCAAGGTGCTGGAAGCCGATGGCAGTGAACAGGCGCTGGAGACCCTCAAGGACGTGAACCAACACATTGACCTGATGATGACGGATGTTGGCCTGCCGGTCATGGACGGCCGCGAACTGGCCAATCAAGCCCGTGCGTTACGTCCAGCCCTTCCAATACTGTTTGCCAGCGGGTATGCCGAAAACATCGAAGTGCCTCAAGGCATGCACTTGATCGGCAAACCGTTCTCCATTGATCAGTTGCGCGACAAGGTCAAAGGCATTCTCGGGTGACACTGCGCTGCGCTGTGGTTTAATGCGCGCCTTTTTCGTCCCTGCCCTGTCTTCGCTTCAAGGAATTCCCGTCCATGATTGAGCCCCACGCAACCAAAGTCCTGGTCATTGGTTACGTCTGGCCCGAGCCCCGCTCTTCGGCGGCCAGCGGGCATGTCATGCAAATTCTCGATGTGTTCCTGGAACAAGGCTGGGACATCACCTTCAGCAGCCCGGCGGGCTTCGGCGAGCAACGCGCAGACCTGACGGCGTTGGGTATTCGCGAGGTCCCCATCGAGCTGAACAACAGCAGTTTCGACGCATTCATCAGCGAACTGGCGCCGGACATCGTTTTGTTCGATCAATTCATGATGGAGGAACAGTTCGGCTGGCGGGTCGAGAAGCATTGCCCCGATGCCTTGCGCGTGCTCGAAAGTTGCGACCTGCAAAGCCTCCGGCAGGGTCGGCATCAACGCCTCAAGGAGCGTTTGAAGGCCAGTGACGACAACAATGACTTCAGCGACCTGTTCGCCCCGGCATCGCGCGAAGAGTTCGAACACATGGCCAATACCGATATGGCGAAGCGCGAGATCGCCTCATTTTATCGTTGTGATCTGACGCTGATGGTTTCCGAGGTGGAAATCGAATTGCTGGTCGAGCAATTCAGGTTTGCGCGCAACCTGTTGCACTGGTGCCCATTGATGGTCGATGTTCCGACCAATGCGCCGGTACCGTTTGAAGACCGGGCACACTTTCTTCATATCGGTAACTTTCGCCATGCGCCCAACTGGGATGCGGTGCTCTGGTTGAAAACCACGATCTGGCCGCTGATTCGCGAGCAAATACCCGGCGCTCAATTGCATATCTATGGTGCCTACACGCCACCCAAGGCGACTGCCCTGCATAACCCGGCCCAGGGTTTTCATGTCATGAACTGGGCAGAAGACGCCCTGCAAGTCATGTCGTCGGCGCGGGTCTGCATGGCGCCTCTGCGTTTTGGCGCGGGAATCAAAGGCAAGATTGTCGATGCGATGCTCTGTGGCACACCGAATGTGACGACGCCAGTAGGTGCCGAGGCGATGCATGGCGAAGAGGCATGGCCCGGTGCAGTGACCCGTTCGGCACGCGAGTTCGCCGATCATGCCGTGCAACTGCACAACGACAAGACCCGCTGGCTGGGCGCCCAGGCGCACGGGCAAACCCTGCTTGCCGGCCGCTACCGGAAATCCGTTCATGGCCCGGCGTTGATCCAGCGGCTGGTCGATTGCCAACGGGATCTGGCAAACATAAGACGAGATAACTTTACCGGCAGCATGCTGCGTCATCACCAGCACAAGAGCACTCAATACATGGCGCAATGGATCGAGGCGAAGAACCGCCTTAATCAGGAGTAGCCCACTCTCCTTGTGCAATACATAGTTACCGCCCTTGCCGTACCCGACCGGTTAACCTGAGCGCTTCACACCCTATGGATGGGGTGTTTCGCACAAGGAATGGCCATGACCGGCAACACGCGTGGTTTGCTCGACAAGCAAACCTGGATGAGCAACACCCTCGAGATCAATCAACTCAAGCTCACCGATATCGTCTGGCCTGGCGTGCATAACGCCGGCATGGACAAGAAAGCGCCGAACTACGACGTCGTGACCGGCAACTGGACCGCCTGTCAGAACGACACGTTCTCCTGGCAACTGGCCAACGGCGCCCGCGCCTTTGACATCCGCCTGGGCTACAAGGACGGTGCGGCTCGATCGGGCTTCTACTTCCACCACAACGGCTATCGCTCGCATCGCGTACTGGACGATCTCATCGACGCGGTGCTGCTGTTCCTGGATCGAAACCCGGACGAATTCATTGTGCTGGACTTCCATCAACTGGCTGACGGCAATCAACCTTTCGATCATCAAAGGCTCAGTGACTGGCTCGTGCGTCGTCTCGGGCAGCGGACCATCCTGCCTGACGACGGCTTCAAAACGATTGGAGAACTGAAAACTGCGAGCAGGCATCGCCGGGTGATCATGGCGGCGCCCGCCCTGGCGGAGTTCGATGGCGAGTACTTCTGGCCACGCATCCCGCACAAGTGGCGCGACAACACGTTCTCCGCACCCGCCGAGCTGCAACGCTACATCGCGCAAACCCTGGAAGATACGCCCTACGAAACCTTCCTCTGGTCACTGTCCGCGATCACGTACTCGCTGCTGGGCGGGCCCGGGCATATCAAGCGGCAGATCAATGGCTGGTTCAACACCACGGGAAACTGGGTGACACGTTGCAGCATCATCAGCACCGATTTTTTCGACGAGTCCGACATCGTCCGTTATTGCCGGAGCGCCACCAGCATGAAAGCGGTGTACGGCCGTGCCTTGCATGAACAGACGCACCGACGGTAGTAGCGTTAGCCGTGCGGCAAGGGGCATGATCCGGGCGGGATAATTACAAAAGCGCCCTGACATGACCCGCACCGCCAGAGTCACCGATCCTTCCTATGAACTGATGGACGACCACAACGGCTTGTCCATCATCTATCGCCAGCATGGTTTTCCCTGCCCGCTGGTGCGCTGGCATTTCCACAAGGAATACGAGCTGCACCTGATCGTCGCCAGTTCCGGCAAGGTGTTCATCGGCGACTACATCGGCAACTTCTATCCCCAGACACTGTTTCTCACCGGCCCCAACCTGCCCCACAACTGGATCAGCCAGGTGGCCGAGGACGAAGTGGTGCCCAAGCGCGACATGCTGGTCAACTTCACCGACGAGTTGTTCGACAGCGGCTATCCGGTGTTCGCCGAACTCAAGGCCCTGGCACCGCTGCTCGAGCGCGCGCAGTACGGCATCGAGTTTCGCTGCAAGCACACCATCGGCAAGGCCATGAACTTGATGCAGCGCATTGCCGATACCACCGGCATCACCCGGCTCGGGCACTTTTTCATTCTGCTGGAATTGCTCGCGGCCACCGACGACTACCAATTGCTATCCGGTGCCACGACCCCGCAACTGGCCGACGAACACAACATCGACCGCACCAACCGCGCGGTGGATTACATTTTCGCCCATTACGCCCGGGACTTGACGCTGGAGGAAGTCGCCGAGCACCTGGGCATGAAACCGACTTATTTCAGCCGCGTATTCAAGCAGGCCACCGGGCGCAATTTCGTCGAGTTCGTCAATCGCCTGCGCATCAGCAAGTCCTGCGAGTTGCTGGCCGATGGCGACAAGTCGGTGACCGATGTTTGCTTCGAATCGGGCTTCAACAATATTTCCAACTTCAACCGGCGCTTCCAGCAGCTCAAGGGCATGACGCCTTCGCATTACCGGCGGCTGGTGGTGCAGCGGTTGACCGAGCAAAACATGGGCTGAAGTCACACCTCAAATCCCTGTGGGAGCGGGCTTGCTCGCGAAGGCGTCGTGTCAGACGATATTTTGCAAACTGACACAC
>NZ_JAHBDN010000093.1:0-20813 GCF_019956445.1 Pseudomonas sp. BF-R-19 | reverse complement strand
CAAGCACTCAGGCAGCAACGTGACTTGCGTCCGAGCCTCACCTTCAATGAATCGCTTCATGATCGCCCCCAATACGATCTAGACGATCAGAAGGTTAGACAAACACTGGCGTTTTCACACAGCCTGGACCCATAGCTGCCTGTCAGCACTGACAGAGAACGGCCAAAGCTGACGATAGGAGCAGGGCGCTTCGATTAGCTGGGTGCAGAGCCGCCAGTCGACTCAAGCGATGCCCCTGCATCCTTAATTCAACGTATTTCTATTCGACACTTGCTCTGTAAGCACTTCTTTGTCCTTCCATGCAGACTGTGAAACACCAAGACTGCAGAGCTGTGCGACGACGAGGCCAAGCAGCATGATTCCCACACCCATCAAACGCCCAAAACTGACTGGCTTTGCCGTCAATCCGAGCAGTCCAAAGTGGTCGAGTAGCAGCGCTGCAATCATCTGCCCGGCTATTACACACAGCAGGAACCCGCTCGCTCCGACTTTTGGTAGTAGTGCTAAGGAAGTAGCCACGTAAACGGCCCCTGTCACGCCACCGATCCACATCCACCACGGGCCGCGTACTGCACTTTGGAAGTCAGGCACGGGCAAGCGCATAAGGACGACCACTATCAATATCGCAACGACGCCGATGCTGAGCGCGACAGCGGCTCCCCATAAAGGGTGGCCGAGCATGCGTCCCAGTGTGGCGCCGCTAGCGGCTTGTATCGGGATCAGCGTGCCCGCCATGAAGGCTGTCAGCATTGGTAAAAAAAGATAAAGCGCTGTTTTGCCTACCATAAATTTCTCCGTTAGACAGGTCGCTCAGCGTTCGGCGTACGTGCCTGTTCATGTGTTAAATTGATTGAATTCACTACCTAGCGACTCGAGTATTCATTCAATGGATGAACTGCGCAGGATTGACCTCAATATGCTGGTGACACTTCATGCGTTATTGGCCGAAAAACACGTCACGCGAGCGTCTGTCCGGCTGCATAAAAGCCAGCCGGCAGTCAGTCATGCTCTCGGCTTGCTCAGAGCCCATTTCGATGACCCTTTGCTCATACGGCGAAACGGGTCATTGGTTTTAACGGCAAGGGCACAAAGTTTGGCTCAGCCGCTTCAGGATGCATTGGGCAACCTGAACTCGCTGTTGGGCGCTCCCGCCTTTGAGCCATCAACGGCAAAGGGTCGTTTCAGATTGTCGCTATCGGACTATGCCGCGCGAATCCTTCTGCCTCCGCTTACCCGGAAAATTCGCCAGGAAGCGCCGGGAATTGATTTGGCCATCAGCCAGGCCAGTCGAGAAATGATGATTTCTCAGCTTCTGGACGGTGAGCTCGACCTTGCATTGGGCATCTTCCCCGAAGTTCCGGGTGCCATTGCGCTACAAGATCTTTTTTCCGAAGGATTCATCTGTCTCGCCGACAAAAAAGTACTGCCCGCGCAAGGGGGGCTTTCATTGGATGATTGGCTATCTCGCCCGCATGTCATGCTCGCGCTGCGCCCTGATGCGAACGATGAGATTGAGCGGGCGTTGGCCACCCAAGGTTTGAAGCGTCACATTGCCTTGGCATTGCCCCACTGGAGCGCTGCAGTCGACGTGCTTGCAGGTACTGATTTGATTCTTACGGTCGCCAGTCGCGCGGTAGGCCCGATGCGAAATCACAAATCGCTGCGGCAATTCGACCCGCCCATTGATATCCCCCGATTCGCCTATCAGCAGGCTTGGCACGCCAGGAAAGAGGGGGATGCCGCACATCGCTGGCTGCGCGAAGCAGTTTTCGAATGCTCTCAGCCAAGCTGACATCCCGTCAGGGTTGCAGGGCAGGGCCTTTCAGCTCGATCTGATTATCATCGGGGTCGTTGAGATAAATCGACAAACCTGTTCCCTCCGCCCCATACCGCATCACGGCCTCTTCAGCAGAGACACCGGCAGCAGCCAAGTGGCGGAGAATGGCCTGTTCATCAAACGGCGCAACGCGAAGGCAGAAGTGATCAACATTGTGTCGTTGCTTACCCGCCGGCTGCCCACCCTGACGACCGATCGGCCCGTTCACATCAACCAGGTCAATCATGGATGTCCCTGCGCTCAGATGAATCATGCCAAGGTCGTCACGGCGCTTTTTGACATCACATCCCAGTACAGATGTGTAGAAAGCCAGGCTGTGCTCAATGTCCTGCACCCGCAGTACAACATGGTCGATACGTTGAATTGAAAAACTGCGCATTACGATCACTCCTGTCGGATCACTGATTTGAGTCCCCATCCAGTTTCGAATCTTCAGATGGGCACTCTTCACGATGCGTGCACCAAGTTCGACGACTCAGTTGACCTTCGAAAACAGTTGAGGCACCTCACCCGAGAAGTCGACCCAAGGATTGGTATTGAGCAACTCGGCATGCGCCACACTGGGTTCATCGAAGCGAATGGTGAAGCTTTCCGGCCCATGGGCGTAGGCAACAATAACGCCTTGGTGCGGATCCATGTAGCCGGCGTGCATGCCGAAGCCTGGATAGCTGAGGCGCACGGCAGGCCCTTCAGGATTGATCTCATGCACAGTCAGACGTGCGAGGACGCCATCTGACAGCACAAACATCCAGGTGAAAGCACCACCGGATACCACCGTCATCACTTCATCAATGCCCGCGCCATTTTCCGAAGTGTTTACATGAAGACGACCATAACGATTCAGAGCCCAAGTCCGCATCTCTGGGGTCATGGCTTTCATGTCGTAAACTTTTGGATAGGGCGCGGTATCTCCCTCACGAGTACCCAGGTAGCCACCACGGTGCACCTCAGGAGTACGGCCTGCGAGGTGGATTTGCTCCAACAGTTCAGCACGGTTGAGACTGAATATTGAAAGCAGCTTGTTTTGATCTTCTTCACTGATGGCGTTAATTAGCGATCCTTTGAGAATCGGCTTGGCTTCTTCGGGAATCGAGACAGTGCTGGCGCGCACACCCACGTTGCGCAAGACAGCGTTGACGCTATCGATACCTTCAACATCGGGACGGCCATCGCTGAACTGAAGTTTTACGAAGTTCATCTTTGTATCTCCTATCGTGAGTCAGAAAGTTGCGGTTGCGTTGCGGGTTTACATAAAACGGGTAGAGCGGGTTACTTGCTGATTTGGGTAGCGCTGTTATCAACCGTTGGAGTGCCGATACCCTGAACCATCAATACACCTCCAAAGATGAGCACGACCCCTGCCAGTCGAGTGAAAGTGATCGGTTTGTTGGGAAGTCCCATCAATCCGTAATGGTCAACCAGGACGGAAGCCAAAATCTGTCCCGCGACGACGAGCAGTAGAAATCCGCTAGCCCCTAGCTGGGGAGTGATGGCCGTTGCGCTGCCTACGTACACGGCACCCAAAATGCCGCCGATCCATAACCACCAGGATCCCTGCAAAGCCTTGCCGACATCCGGCGCAGATACCCGCATGACTATCAGTGCAATCACCACCACAACGGAGCTGACGAACAGCGACGTTAACGCCCCCCAAAGCGGGTGCCCTAACGCTCGGCCCACGGCTGCGTTACTGGCGGCCTGGAAGGGCAGGACTGCGCCTGCCAGCAATGCGGTACCCACCGGGATAAGTGCGAGAGCTACTGCCTTACTGAACATGGCATTCCCCTTTGGAGATGGCTGGTTTCGATGGGCAAATACTCTCCAATCCACAGGAATTATGGAAATTACATGTTTGCACATGCATTATTCATATGATGGATAATTTGAAGGGGCGAGGCCTTCTATCTCAGCTGCGCTCAGTAGACTGAACGGGGTCGATCTTCGACTTTTACTTTCAGAGATCGAAAAGGTAGCTGACGGTTCGACACACGCTTTAGTTGAACTGAAGTGTCCTGCTTTAAAAATCATCCATTGATGTGCGCACCGGCAGCCAGTCAGATAGGCACTGCAGAAAGCACTCTGCCATCCGCTGACAATAAGAGAAAAGGTTCGCACGCCATGCGCAAACTCGTAAAAGTCCTGACCCTAGTTTCCTCCGTTATCCTCTCCGCGCCATTTGCCATACAGGCCCAGGAAGCCTCCACTGCGCAAAGCCCGGCCTTTGTGGTGCATAAGTTATCGAACTTCCTCTACGCCATCGGCGAACCCAACTACTACCAGAAGAACTTTTCGTATTTGCTGGTGGGGGAGGATCAGGCATTGATGTTTGATTCGGGGGCCAATCAGAAAGAAGACATCACTTCGGTGGCTCGTAAAATCACTAACAAGCCGCTCTCGATGCTGCCCTCACACCTGCATTTCGATCACCTTGGCGGCCTGCACAATTTTAAAAGCATCTATTTGGTGGATACGCCCTTCACTCGTCAGTTCAGGGGAAAGGATGACTTCTACCGTGTTCCTGAGCCGGTTTACCTGGGCAACTTCGATCACATGGTCGTACCGCCCTTCAAGGTAGCGCGGCTAATACAGCCAGACGAGACCATCGACCTTGGTGGTCTGAAGGTGCGTCTGATCAGCGTGCCCGGTCAC
Source organism: Pseudomonas sp. BF-R-19 (assembly GCF_019956445.1). NCBI lineage: Bacteria > Pseudomonadati > Pseudomonadota > Gammaproteobacteria > Pseudomonadales > Pseudomonadaceae > Pseudomonas > Pseudomonas sp. BF-R-19. The sequence continues at coordinate 16,327 of NZ_JAHBDN010000093.1, read as the reverse complement.
ACGCAGGACGAAGTGGCACTCTTCGATGAGACGCACAACATTTTGCTGGCCGGGGATCACGTCTACCCGTCCTGGCTGTTGGCAGGAAATCTCAAAGACTACGTTGCTTCTCTCGACGCCACGCTGAAGGTTATCAATGAGAAGACCGCCATCTATGGCGCTCATGCGGACGAGGATCCAACCAAGGTGCCAGCCATGACCTACGCGGACGTACAGGCGATTCGCGACAAGATGGCTCTGATCCTGGCTGGGCGCGCAAAGGGTGAAGCGTTCAGCGATCCGGAACTGATCAAGAGTTCCGAGCTTTACAAGGTGGAGAAGGACATCAGCATTCTCACCAACATCCAGTTTACTGATGGTCGTGGCTACGGTTACTGATCGGGCTGCCCGGCTGTAGCGAGTAACCAGTCGATGAACGCCCGGATTTCCGGGCGTTCGCGCGCTGCTTCGGAACAGGTAACATAGTAATTGTGCAGCGCAGGCACGGTGATCGACAGCGGTCGCACTAATCGTCCTTCATCGAGATCGCGGGCGGAAACGAGTTCATCGCTCAGCGCCACGCCGAAACCGTCCCGTGCTGCCTGCAAGACCATGCCGAAATCTTCAAAGAAGATATCCTCTTCGCCGATACGATTGATGCCAACATCGGCCAGCCATTGCTGCCACTGGCGCCCATTGTCTTCGTGTAGCAGGCGGTGTCGAGCCAAGTCAGGCACTTCCCGAATGGCTTTCGGCCCTCGCAAGAATTGCGGACTGCAGACTGGCGTCATGCGAATGCCGTGCAGCAGACGCCACCATAAGCCTGGCCATGGCGGAGAACCGTAGACCACCGCGATATCGGCGCGACGCCAGTCTACTTGCGGTATGCCCGGGGCGGTGATCACGCTCACCCGCACCGAGCGCGACGCCTCCATGAAGCGCAGCAGCGGCGTGGTCAGCCACTCCACTCCCTCCGCAGGGGGAATGGACAAGGTGATCTCGACGACCTCTTGCTCTGCAGCGGAACCGGTCTGCATTGATGCCACCGCGTTGCTGATTTCGCTCATTGCGTTCGCTACATGCTTTTGTAGGAGTCGACCGTTGGCGGTCAGCACAAGTTGACGACCGCGCTTCTCGAACAGCTCTATTCCGAGGCTGGCCTGCAACGCTTTGACTTGCTGGCTCACCGCGCCAGTGGTGACGTGCAACTCAATCGCGGCTGCTGCCAGACTGCCCAAGCGGGCTACGCTTTCGAACACTTTAAAATTGTGCAAGGGGGGAAACGTCATTTCATCTCCGTAACAACAGCCCCTGCGGTCAGAGCAGGAACCCGACGAGGGCGAGCGTGTGTATACGTACATCGTCTCCCAATTTGCTATGACATGGGTACCCTGCTGGCACTGACTTTCCATGCCGCGGCCTTGTCCCGCTATGGAGTGAGTGTCAGCTTCTGGCCGTTTTTGACCATCGCCACCGGCAGCAATGGGTCGTTCTCTGACGGTCATGACCACGAAGCGTGCTGGTCAAATCCGATGCAAATGATTGGTCAGGTCGAATGCAAATGGGTGGGCAAATCTATGCAATTACCTGTTTTTCGTCGTGAGCGTAGAGATGTACTTTGATGCGTGGTCCTGCGTCATATTTGACATGGCCCCGGTAGCCAAGGCTATACGCGGAGAAAGGGGCGATTCCGGTTTTAAAACCGACGCCGGGGGGGTATTCAAGCAGCTTGAACTGCTTTTCCACTCGATCAGGACGAACTCCGATGCCTCGCAGAGAGGCCGGTTGTTTCGCTTTCAGGATCTCTCCTGTTTTGAGAAGCAAACCGGCCATACGCGGTTCTGATGCAAACGTTAAACGGTCACCACGATCTTTCCGATCTGTTGGTTGGTTTCAAGGAAGCGGTGCGCCTCTTGAATGTTATCGAGTGTGAAGGCCTTGGCGATGATCGGCCGAAGCGCGCCTGATTCGAGTCCATTCAGGATGAACGCCTTGGCCCGCGACAAGGTCACCTGGTCGGAAACGATTTCAGAATAGAGGTAGCCCTTGAGGGTCAGGGTTTTACCCAATACGGTGAACAATGGGAATGGCGTGGGTTCCGGGCTCAACGCACCATACTCAAGCAGGATACCGCCCTTGGCCATGCTTTGGGTGAGAGGTACGAAGGAGGGGCCGCCTATGGGATCGAAAACGACACGGGCACCCAATCCGCCGGTCAGCGCCATTGTCGCGTCGACAATATCCTCTTCCTCGCTGACGATGACATGTGCGGCGCCTGCATCCAGCAACGCCTGTTTCTTTGCCCGCGTGCGGGTAACGGCGACGGCGGTGGCGCCCACCATTCTGGCAATCTGAAAGGCAGCCAGTCCGACGCTGCTGGACGCTGCGGTAACCAGAACAAAATCACCTTTTTGCAGTTTTGCCTGCTCGACCAATGCACCCCACGCTGTAACGTACTGCATCCAGGAGGCCGCGGCCTGTTCAAATGACAGATTTTCGGGATGCTTGACCGTGAGGTTGGCTGGCACGTTCGCCAATTCGCCATAAGTGCCCCAGCGTGCAATGTCCAGTGGCGGAATGACGCTGACAACATCGCCTGCCTTGAAGTCAGTGACGCCGGTACCGACCGCGACGACAACGCCGGCGGCTTCATATCCCAGACGACTTGGAAATTCCGCCTCTTGCAGGTAGGCATTGTTGCGGAACATGACTTCCGCCCGGTTCAGCCCTATGGCTTTTACTTCAATTTGCACCTCGTCCGATCCTGGAGCAGGCACATCGACTGCTTCCAGCTTCAAGACGCTTGCGTCACCGTACTCATGGATTCTGACAATGCGGGCCATCGTTACCTCTGTTGTAGTCAAGGGGCCGGGGTGAATGCCGACCTGATTTGAGTGAAAGCGGGAACCCAGGCAGTGGTCGGGATTGTGAGCGCGCCTGAGTCATGGCAATCAAATATAGGCTTTGGCCCCCCCTCGGATAAAGGACTAGGATGGCGCAACACTAGAAACAATGGGTTTCCAATGGATCGTCTCACCCAGATGGCCACATTCGTCAAGGCGGTACAGCTCGGTTCCTTCAGTGCGGCGGCGGAAGATCTCAATCTATCCCCGCAACTGGTAGGTAAACAGGTGAAAATGCTCGAGCAGCATTTGGGGGTGTCGCTGCTTAACCGAACGACTCGCAAACAAAGCCTCACCGAATTTGGTCGCGCGTTCTATCCACGAGCAAAGATGATCCTTGCCGATATGGACGCTGCAGAAAGCATGGCTGCCGTGACGCGCGGGGTTCCAAGCGGTCGACTGAGAATCAACGCACCCGTCACATACGGTATGCGTACGCTGTCGCCGCGCCTGCTGGAGTACATGGTCAAGTATCCGCAGGTCTCAGTGGACCTTACGTTATCAAACGAGATCGTAGACCTCGTGGAAGACGGCTATGACGTAGTGTTTCGGGTTGGTGGGCTTTCGGACAGCGGTTTGAAAGCGTTGCCATTGAGACCCTACCAGATGGTGCTCTGCGCTGCGCCGTCCTATCTGGCACGGCGGCCTCTCATTACTACACCCTGGGATCTGCAACAGCACGAGTGCCTGGGCTTTGCGTATTCCGACGGGCGCTCACACTGGAGTTTCGACGGGAAGGAAGGGCGTATAGATGTGCCAATTACAAGCAGATTGACGATTAATCAGGGCGATCCGCTACTCGCAGCCGCCGTCGCTGGATTGGGCGTGATGCTTCAGCCATTGGAGCTGGTCAAGGATGCATTGAGGGATGGGACGTTGGTCAATCTTTTACCTCACCACGAGGTGCCGGTCTCACCCATGAACCTTTTATATGCGCCTGACCGTCGGTTGACTCCCAAGCTGCGAAGCTTTCTGGACTTTGCCAGTGCTGCGTTTGGCCGAGCCCCCTGATCGATGAACCCACTCGTAACTGCACCTTCGAGCCCTTGAGCCTGATATCGCTTACTCCCTTTCGAGCAAGTGCTCCAGGAACAATCCCGCCGCGACCGACAACGCCTGCCGTGACCTCACGCACACGCTGAGTTCGCGGCAGGCCCACGGCTCATCCAGCCTGATCGCCTTCGCACCTCCATTCTGTAAATCGCCGCGCTCCCCTCGGGCGTGATGCCAATGCCCAGGCCGGCCTGAACCATCAGGCATAGCGCGTCGTAGCTGGAGACTTCCATGCGGATTTTCAGCGAACGCCCCAAGGGGGATAAGCCAGCGCCAACGTTGGCCGATCCAGGGCTTCAACGGGCTCGTGATTCGGTGGTCTCCCGCCGGGAGAGCAGTATCTCTTTTTTCTGCGCGGCAAAAGCTGTGTTAAAAAATGTTATTAGCAAAAAATACTTCACATAATCTGATCACTGGTAGATGATCTTCATCAGCCGGTATGACAACCTGATAACACGACAAAAACAGGATTGCCTTGATGTTCGATGAGATCCCGACTCACGTCCTGAATCACAGCGCCCCTCAGCTGGCTTATCCGCGTGGTGCTGATTCTGTCTACCGTTGCCTTATTCACAACGCGGCCAACGTCTGCGCCTTGCAGGCGTGGCAGCAGTCGCTGCTTTTCTCTGGAGTACCCCATGAATAACAAGAATGTCGGTGTGGTCGGTCTGGGCGCGATGGGGTTGGGCATTGCCCGCTCGTTGTTGCGCAGCGGTTTTAATGTGCATGCCTGTGATGTGCGCACTGCCGTAACAGAGCAGTTCGCCGGGGAGGGCGGTGTGGCTTGCCTGTCACCGTCGCACATGGCCGCTGAGTGTGACGTGATCATTACCGTGGTGGTCAACGCCGAGCAGACCGAGACCGTATTGTTTGGTGAGGGTGGTGCCGTGGCCTCTCTGCGGCCGGGCAGCCTGGTGATCGGTTGCGCCACCGTGGCCCCGACTTATGCCGTGGATCTGGGCCAGCGCCTGGCCGCGTCGGGCCTGCTGTATCTGGATGCGCCGATTTCCGGCGGCGCGGCCAAGGCTGCCGCTGGCGAGATGACCATGATGACCTCGGGCCCGGCCGACGCCTATGTCAAGGCTGAGTCGATCCTCGCTGGCATGGCCGGCAAGGTGTATCGCCTGGGCGACGTCCATGGCCTGGGTTCGAAGGTCAAGATCATCAATCAACTGCTGGCCGGGGTACATATTGCCGCTTCTGCCGAAGCCATGGCGCTGGGCCTGCGTGAAGGGGTCGATGCCGATGCGCTGTATGAGGTGATCACCCACAGCGCCGGTAACTCCTGGATGTTCGAAAACCGCGTTCCGCACATTCTCAAGGCTGACTACACGCCGTTGTCCGCGGTGGATATTTTCGTCAAGGACCTGGGCCTGGTGCTGGATACCGCCCGGGCCAGCAAATTCCCGCTGCCGCTGTCGGCCACCGCTCACCAGATGTTCATGCAGGCGTCCAGTGCCGGCTTCGGCCGTGAGGACGACTCGGCGGTGATCAAGATTTTCCCGGGCATCGAATTGCCGACTGCCAAGCCTGAGCCTGTTTGAGGAACACCCCATGACTATCTCCACTGCACGCCCGCTGCTGGGCTGCATCGCCGACGATTTCACCGGCGCCACGGACCTTGCCAACATGCTGGTGCGCGGCGGTATGCGCACCGTGCAAAGCATTGGCATCCCGAGCGCGGAAGTGGCGGCCGGGCTTGATGCCGATGCGATCGTCATTGCCCTGAAGTCGCGTACCACGCCGGTCGCCGAAGCAGTCGAGCAGTCCCTCGCCGCGCTGGCCTGGCTGCGCGAACAAGGCTGCGAGCAGATCTTTTTCAAATATTGCTCGACGTTCGACTCCACCGCGGCCGGCAACATCGGCCAGGTCAGCGAAGCGCTGCTGGCCGCACTGGGTAGCGATTTTACCCTTGCGTGCCCGGCGTTCCCGGAGAATGGCCGGACGATCTTTCGCGGCCACCTGTTTGTGCAGGATCAACTGCTCAGCGAGTCGGGCATGCAGAACCACCCGTTGACGCCGATGACCGATGCCAATCTGGTGCGCGTGCTGCAATCGCAGACCCGCCTGAATGTCGGCCTGTTGCGCTACGACACGATTGCCCGAGGCGCTGAGCAGGTGCGGGCGCGCATCGCCGAGCTGAAGTCTCAAGGTGTCGGCATGGCCATCGCCGATGCCTTGTCGGACAGCGATCTGTACACCCTCGGCGCCGCCTGCGCCGATCTGCCGTTGTTGACGGGTGGTTCGGGGCTGGCCCTGGGCCTGCCGGAGAACTTCCGTCGTGCCGGCAAACTGCGCGACCTTGATGCCTCGAAACTTCCGGTGGTGTCCGGCGGGGAAGTGGTGTTGGCCGGTAGCGCTTCGATCGCCACCAATGGACAAGTGGCCGCCTGGCTCGAAGCCGGTCGGCCGGCTTTGCGGATTGATCCGCTGGCCTTGGCGGCGGGGGAACCGGTGGTGGCGCAAGCCTTGGCCTTCGCCCGTGATAACGAGCAAACCGTATTGATCTACGCCACCAGCTCACCGGAAGAGGTCAAGTTGGTGCAACAGCAACTGGGCGTCGAGCAGGCCGGTAGCCTGGTGGAAAACGCCTTTGGCGAAATTGCACAGGGCCTGCGCCAGAGCGGCGTGCGCCGCTTCGTGATCGCCGGCGGAGAAACCTCGGGTGCTGTGGTCCAGGCGTTGGGTGTGCAGTTGCTACAGATCGGCGCGCAGATTGATCCGGGTGTACCGGCGACCGTCAGCAGTACCGAGGAACCTTTGGCGCTGGCACTCAAATCGGGCAACTTCGGTGGCCGGGATTTCTTCAGTAAAGCCTTGAACCAACTCGCCCAGGCCGGGGGTGCACAATGAGCTGCGCAATGAGCAACGAGAACGCCCTGCGCGAAGAAATCTGTGAGGTTGGACGCAGCCTTTATGAGCGCGGTTATACCGTCGGCAGCGCCGGCAATATCAGCGCGCGACTGGATGACGGCTGGTTGATCACGCCGACGGATGTCTGCCTCGGGCGTCTTGATCCGGCGACCATCGCCAAGGTCAATCTGGCCGGTGAATGGGTGTCCGGTGACAAGCCTTCAAAGACCCTGGCGCTGCACCGTCAGGTCTACGACCGCAACCCGAATGTTGGTGGTGTGGTGCATACCCACTCCACCCATCTGGTGGCGTTGACGTTGGCCGGTGTCTGGCAGGCGAACGACATTCTGCCGCCGCTGACGCCGTATCAAGTCATGAAAGTCGGGCATATCCCGTTGATTGCCTACCAGCGACCCGGATCGCCGAAGGTGGCCGAACAGGTCGCGCAGCTCGCCAACAGTGTTCGCGGCGTGATGCTCGAACGGCTTGGGCCAGTGGTCTGGGAGAGTTCGGTCTCCAGGGCCAGCTACGCCCTGGAAGAGCTCGAGGAAACCGCACGGCTCTGGCTGATGAGCAATCCCAAGCCTGAACCGCTCGATCAGGTGGCGCTGGACGAACTGCGAGCAACCTTTGGTGCGCACTGGTAACGCATTGGCTTAACACGACAGATCGATAACACAGGCTCTGCCCGGGAGACGCACAGCGACTCTCGACGGCCCCGGCTTGCCTGAAAAAACAATAACAACAGGAAATCCAAGCATGACTCACCTTCACTGCGGCATGTTCAGATCCATTGGCAGTACCCTTTCATTTACCCGGTGTGGAGGGTTTGTGAAATGAGCCCGTTAATCCTGATAATTACCGCTGGGGCGGGCATCGCGCTGTTGTTGTTCCTGGTGCTCAAGTACAAGTTCCAGCCCTTCGTGGCCTTGATGCTGGTGAGCATTCTGGTGGCGCTGGTGGCCGGGGTGAAACCGGCCGATCTGGTTGCCACCATCGAAGGCGGCATGGGCAAGACCCTGGGCCATATCGCGATCATCATTGCCCTGGGCGCGATGATCGGGCGGATCATCGAGCTCTCCGGCGGTGCCGAGGCGCTGGCCAAGACGCTGATCACCCGTTTCGGCAACCGGCGTACGCCCCTGGCGTTGACGATTGCCGGCTTCATGGTCGGGGTGCCGGTATTCTTCGAGGTCGGCGTGATCATCCTCATGCCGCTGGCCTATGGTATTGCCCGGCGTGCGCGCAAGCCGCTGTTGGTGTTTGCGTTGCCGATGTGTGCAGCGTTATTGACCGTGCACGCCTTTCTGCCGCCACACCCGGGTGCAGTGGCCGCTGCCAGTCAATTGGGCGCGGACCTGGGCCGCGTGTTGATGTTCGGGTTGCCGATCACCGCGTTCCTTTGCTATGTCGGCTACCGCGTGGCCGGGCGCATGACCCGTCGGGCGTACCCGATGACCGACGATATTCGTGCCGAGGTCTATGGCCCGCATGTCACCAACGAGGATCTGGCCGCCTGGTCCAATGGCAACGACATCAGCGCTGAGCGAGCGGCTGAAGCCGTATCTCACATGGGCCTGGAAGAGTCGACCAGCAGCATCGTTTCCAAATTGCCGCCGGCCCCCGCACCGGGTTTTGGCCTGATCGTCAGCCTGATCCTGCTGCCGATCATTCTGATTCTGCTGGGGACTCTGTCTACCTCGTTGCTGCCTGCCGAATCGACTCTGCGCGGCATCATGACCGTGCTCGGTGCGCCGCTGGTGGCGCTGCTGATCGACACCTTGCTGTGTGCCTGGCTGCTGGGTTCGCGTCGGGGCTGGAGCCGTACTCAGGTATCAGACGTGATCGGTTCGGCCTTGCCCGGTGTCGCCATGGTGATCCTGATTGCCGGTGCCGGTGGCGTATTCGGCAAGGTGCTGGTGGATACCGGAATCGGTGCCGTAGTCTCCGACATGCTGCGCACCACCGGTCTGCCGGTGCTGGCCCTGGGTTTTCTGCTGACCATGCTGTTGCGCGCGGTTCAGGGCTCGACCACGGTGGCGCTGGTGACCACTGCCGGCATCATCAGCCCGCTGATTGCGACCCTCGATCTCACTCCGAACCACATGGCCCTGCTGTGTCTGGCCATGGGCGGTGGCGGGTTGGCCATGTCCCATATCAATGACGCCGGTTACTGGATCTTCACCAAGCTGTCAGGCCTGAACGTGGCCGACGGTCTGCGCACCTGGACGGTGATGACCACCTTGCTCGGCACCTTGGGTTTCTGTATTACCCTGCTGATCTGGCCCTTTGTCTAACCCTTTATCTCAGGAGCTACCATGCCTCGTTTTGCAGCCAATCTCAGCATGCTCTACCCGGAACATGAGTTTCTGGATCGCTTCGCCGCCGCTGCCTCTGACGGTTTCGAAGCGGTGGAGTATCTGTTCCCCTACGACTACAGCGCTGAAGAACTCAAGCAACGCTTGAGCGACAACGGCCTGGTACAGGCACTGTTCAACGCGCCGCCCGGTGATTGGGCAGCGGGGGAGCGGGGCACAGTGTCGTTGCCCGGTCGGGAGAGTGAATTTCGTAGTGGTTTTGATCGCGCCCTGGATTACGCCGGTGTGCTGGGCAATTCACGCATCCATGTCATGGCCGGGCTGCTGCCGTCGGAAAGCGATCGCCCGCGGCATCACGGCGTGTACCTGGAGAACCTCGCCTACGCCACCGCCCAGGCGGCCAAGGCAGGCGTCACCGTATTGCTCGAACCGATCAATACGCGAGACATGCCAGGCTTTTTCCTCAACCGCCAGGATCAGGCCCAGGCCATCTGCAAGGAAGTGGGCGCCAGTAACCTGAAGGTTCAGTTCGACTGCTACCACTGCCAAATCGTCGAGGGCGACCTGGCGACTAAACTGCGTCGCGACTTCGATGGTATCGGTCATATCCAGATCGCCGGGGTGCCGGATCGGCATGAACCGGACCTGGGGGAAGTCAATTATCCCTATCTGTTCGAGCTGATCGACCAATTGGGTTATGACGGCTGGGTAGGGTGCGAATATCGGCCGCGAGGCAATACGTCCGCCGGCTTGCAGTGGTTGCGCGACTGGAAAGCGCGCCAGGCGCTATAGAGGAGGGCGGTGACGGGCTCCGCTGGTTGCAGGAGCCCGTTGTTTCACGCCGGTGTACTGTCAGCCGGCAACAACAGCTCGACACCCTGCTTGCGGATGCCATCGGCCGCTGCAGGGGTCAATGCGTCGTCACTGAGAATGATGTCGAACTGCTCGAGCCCGGCGATCCTGTACATGCTGAAGGTGCCGTATTTCGAACTGCTGGCCACCAGCACCACTTGCGAAGCCGATTGCATCGCAGCTTGCTTGACCTCAACCTTCAGCGCCGAAGGGGTGGTGAGGCCGCGCCGCAAATCCCATGAGCTGGTGGATATGAATGCGATGTCGGTGACCACCTGACGCAAGGTGGCAACCGCCAGACCGCCCACGCACGATTGATTGGAGTGATCCAGCTGCCCGCCGGTATGAATCACCGTGACATGGGGGGCTTCGATCAGTGCCTGGACAATGCCGAAGTCATTGGTCACCACGGTCATGCCGGACAGCGCCTTGATGTAGGGGACGATTTCCAGCGTGCTGGTTCCCGCATCCAGGTAAATCGTCATGTCGGCATGCAGCAGCCGGGCAGCGAGCCTGGCCATGGCCTGCTTCTGCGGCAACTCGACCACCGCCTTGATCTGATGGCTGGGCTCACTGTGCAGCTGGCTGGCGATCCGCACCCCACCCGTTACCGAGTAAGCACGACCTTCCTGCTCCAGCAACGCAATGTCGCGGCGTATGGTCATGTGCGAACAGTCGAACATTTCCATCAATTGATGAACGCTCAGCACCTGATGCTTGCGCAACTGTCGCAGCATCAATTCACGGCGCTGTTCAGGGATCATCGGTGCGCCGCTTTCGGCGGCGATGTCCTTTTGACTAGGCATTCGGGCTCCAGGATGAAGAAATCCGCAGACAAGGAAGGCGGGCAACCATAGTAGCGAATCTGCAGCTGGATCAGTAGCGTGATGAGGCATCGGGTCCGATCCGCGTCGCGTTGCCTGCACCTGGCCCCAAGGCGATTTCGTGCTCTGGATGGAACTGCTGAAAACTTCGACACGCTGCTTGAACCGGGCTTTACTGGAATAAGTCGTGCTGATTGCCGTGGGCTGGATGCTCACTGCATCCAACAAGTACTGGCTGGCTCCCCAGGCTCAAACCACACCCGTCGAGGTTGAGGACAAGTCCTTGCCCATGTCCCGGTTCATCCCTGTCATGTTGCTCGCGCTGCTGCTCGCCGGCTGTGCCACCACGCGCTTGCCCCACGAGTTCAGCGAGGCGATAGCCGCCAGCGATTCGGCTTTCGGGCGCTCGATCCAGGCTCAAGCCGCCACGCATGAGGGGCGTTCGGGTTTTCGTTTGCTGCCCAACAGCAGCGAAGCGTTCCGGGCACGCGCCGAGTTGATCCGCAATGCGCAGAAAAGCGTCGATCTGCAGTACTACATCGTGCATAACGGTCTCAGCACCCGGGCACTGGTGCGTGAAATGCTGCTGGCAGCCGATCGCGGCGTGCGTATCCGCATCTTGCTCGATGACACTGCCAGCGACGGCCAGGTAGAAGTCATCGCTACCCTGGCCGTGCACCCGAACATCCATATCCGTGTGTTCAACCCTTTGCATCTGGGGCGCAGCACCACGGTCACTCGAACCATGGGGCGTCTGCTTGATCTTTCCCAACAACACCGCCGCATGCACAACAAACTGTGGCTGGCCGACAACAGCGCAGCCATCGTTGGCGGACGCAACCTGGGGGATGAGTATTTCGACGCCAAGCCCGATCTCAACTTCACCGACATGGACCTGCTGTGCATCGGCCCGGTCGCCGAGCAGTTGGGGCACAGCTTCGATCAGTACTGGAACAGCGCCCTGAGCCAGCCGATCAGTGATTTCGTGCTCGACAAGCCAACCGCCGAAGACTTGCTCCAGAGCCGCCAGCGCCTGGAACAATCGCTGCAGAGCGCACGTATCGAGAGCAAGGCCTTGTACGACCACCTCATGACCTACCGGACCCAACCGCAGCTCGAGACTTGGCGCAAGCAACTGATCTGGGCCCATAACAAGGCGATGTGGGATGCCCCGAGCAAGGTCCTGGCCGACGGCGAACCGGCACGCGCGCTATTGATGGCCACACAGCTGCGGCCTGAACTCGATAGCGTCAATAACGAGCTGATCATGATCTCGGCCTATTTCGTCCCGCAAAAGCCGGGCATGGACTATCTGCTGGGTCGTGCCGATGCCGGCGTTGATGTGCGCCTGCTGACCAACTCACTGGAAGCCACCGATGTGCCTGCGGTGCATGGCGGCTATGCACCGTATCGCAAGACTCTGCTCGAACATGGCGTGAAACTCTATGAGCTGCGGCGCCAGCCGGACGACCCCGGCCGCAGTTCTTCGTTTGGTTTCAGTGGTGGCTCGGACTCCAGCCTGCACACCAAGGCCATGATCCTGGACAAGCAGAAAGTGTTCATCGGTTCGTTCAATTTCGACCCGCGTTCAGTGTTCTGGAACACTGAAGTCGGGGTGCTGGTCGATAGTCCCGAACTGGCCGGCCAAGTGCGCCAGCTGGCGCTTGAGGGCATGGCGCCGGCCATGAGTTACCAAGCCCGACTGGAAAACGGCGAAGTCGTCTGGCTCACCGAGGACGACGGCCGCCTGCATACCTTGCATGAGGAACCCGGCGGCAAATGGCGCAGCTTCAAGGCCTGGCTCAGCGACAAGATCGGCCTGGAGAAAATGCTCTAGAGCGAAATCGCCTTACACTGCGACAGTCGTCTCCCTCGCATTCATTGCATGTGTTGGTCTTTGATCTTTCGGGCACTGCAAATCCCCTGTGGGAGCGGGCAAGCCCGCTCCCACAGGATGTGGGTTTAACTCAAGGCTGTGAAATCGCTGGCGTGCAGCGCCTGGACGCCCACCAGTTGGATTTCGAACTCGGGGGTGGCGTCGGCGTTGACACTGCCCTGGAGAATGCCATCGGCAAAGCGCAGTTGACCGGTGGCGTTGGCAGGGTCGAAGGCATTGCTGCCGATGAAGGTGAAAGCGTCGACAGCGGCGGTCAGCGGGTTGGCGTCCAGGCCGGTGAAATCCAGATGATCGCCCTCGGTGCTCTTGAAACCGTTGATCACATCGCGCAAAGCCCCGACGCCTATGTCCGACAGCGCACTAAACGCGAAGGTGTCTGCGCCAGTGCCACCGGTGAGGTTGTCGGTGCCTGCACCGCCAATCAGCCGGTCATCGCCCGAACCGCCCACCAGCGTATCGTTGCCCGCACCACCGTTCAAAACGTTCGCGGCGCTGTTGCCCGACAGACTGTCGGCGTAGGCGCTTCCCGTCAGGTTTTCAAAGAATTTCAAGGTGTCGAGCCCGGAACCCACGGTGTTTTGTTGCGCTGACGTCGACAGGTTTGCGGTAACACCGGACAGACCGCGTTCAAAAGATACCGTGTCAATGCCATCGCGCCCGTCCAGCACGTTGTTGCCGGTTCCGGCGAACAGCGTGTTGTCCAGCGCGTTGCCCGTGCCATTGGCGGCGCCAGTGCTGTCGATATACAGATGCTCGACGTTGTTGCCGAGGGTATAGGCCGCCAGGCTGCTGTGCACACGGTCAACCCCTCCAGACGCCGCATTGCTGTTGATCTCGATCACGGTGTCGTCGGCGTTGTCGACATAGTAGGTGTCGTTGCCATCGCCGCCGCTCATGCTGTCGGCCCCTGCGGCACCCTCGAGCACGTTATTGGCGGCATTGCCGGTGATGAAGTTGTCCCGCTCATTGCCGGTGCCGTTGATGTCCGACACGCCGGTGAGCACCAGGTTCTCGAGATTGGCGCCCAGGGTCCAGCTGACCGAGGCCTGCACCGTATCGATCTGCGAGGTCGAGGTGTTGGTTTCCACCACGCGGTCCAACGCATTGTCGACCACATAGATGTCGTTGCCATTGCCACCGGTCATGGTGTCGGCTCCCAGGTCGCCATCCAGTGTGTCGTTACCCGAACTGCCCACCAGGGTATCCGCCTGGTCGGTACCGGAAATCATGTTCCGGGCGTTGTCGAAAATGTCCTGCACGCTGTTGTTGTCGTTGGGGTTGCCCTGGAAGCCAAGGTCACCGGCAATGTAGTCGGCCAAACGCTGGCCGACGATCTCCGCCGACTCCTCGTGCAGGTGCCAGACATCGTCGGGATATGCCAGCGGATCGACTTCGTGGCGCAAGGGGAGGTCGGTGTAGTCCACCGCCAGCTTGACATCGGCGCGCTCGGCGGCGATGGCTTCCTGGGCGGCGCGGACATAGCCAACCCCCTCGACGATAGAGGCAATCTTCTCTTGTGAATAACCACGGGCACGCGCCGCGTCCTGTTCGTAGTGACCGGTTTCCATCAGGTACACGCTGAAGTTGCCGAACTGGGCATGCAGGTAATCAAACACCTTCAGGGTCGCGGCCTTGTACGCCGCTGCTGACGCTGCTTTGTCCGTGGCGCGGGCGATCTCCTGGGCGGCTTCCTCGCCCTGACCCCAAATGATGCCCATGGTGACGTTATCGATCGATTGCAGTTCGGTGAGCTGGTCCCGCAGCAGCGTCACGGCGCGCAACAGCGCAGGCCCGGGTTGGTTGGTGTCGGTCAGCCACCAGCACAACTCGAGTTCCTCGGCGCTGAGCGTCGACAGGCCGGTGACCGTGCTGCCGCCCACCGCGATGTCGATGCCGTTGCCATCGGCATCGGTGAACTGGCTGCGCACGTCATAGGGGGTGTAGCGGTCCAGATCGTTGACCAGCATCGAGGTGCCGGACTGACCGTCGTCCTCGGTCATGCGCAGCAGGCGCGCATTGGATTGGCCGAGTGTGGGCAGGTAGAGGATGTCTTGCTGGGCTAGCTCGCCGAACACGAAGTCGCTGGCGGTCAGAGTGTTGAAGTAGTTGCCGCTGAGGGCGATTTCGAAGCGATTGCCATCGGCGTCGGCCTCCGCGGACTTGATGTAGGTCTTATCGCCGGCCGCGTTGAGGGTGATGTAAAGCGTGTCATTGCTGCCATCGCCCAAGCCGAGAAAGCCCAGGCCCGAAACATCGATCTTGTCGACGCCCGCGGTGAAGTCATAAATCGTGTCGGTGGCCGTGATACCACCGGTGTCGTAGTCGCGGTAGCTGTCGAGTGCGTTGCTGTAGCGGAAGGTGTCGGCACCGTCGCCGCCGTACAGCGAATCGCGTCCGGCGCCGCCGTCGACGATGTCCGCGCCGGTGCCGGCCTTGATTGTGTCGTTGCCACCAAGGCCGAGGATCAGGTCTGCAGCCGCCGTACCGTTGAGGGTTTCGGCGTTGTTGGTACCGGTGATGGTGTTGGCGGGCGCATCGGCCACTACCAGGGCAAAGCTATCACTGACCGATGCACCGACCGGGTCCGTGGCTATAACCAGCACGTTGTAATTGCCTGACGCGGTGTCGTTGGGTGTACCGCTGAACGTACGGGTGGCTGCATCGAAGGTCAGCCAGCCGGGCAGGGCGCTGCCATTAGCCAATTTGGCGGTGTAGCTGAGGCTGTCATTATCCGGGTCGGTGAAGCTGGTGGCCGGCACCACGTAGCTGAACAGGGTGTTCTCGGTCGCGTTCTGATCCAGTAGTGGCGTGGCTAACACCGGCGCCTGGTTGCCCGGTGATGACGTGGCGAAGACGAAGTTGGCGCTGGTCAGCTTGTCGAGGTAGTTGCCGTTCAGTGCCACCTCGAAGCGGTTGCCATCGGCGTCGGCGGTCAGGGACTTGATGTACGTCTTGGTGCCGGCACTGTTGAGCACCAGGTATACGGTGTTGTTCTTGCCATCCCCCAGGCCGGTGAAACCCATGGCCGAGAGATCGATCTTGTCAGCGGTGATATCGAAATCGGTGATCAGGTCGCCAAGGTTGGCACCGCCGGTGTTGTAGTTGCGGTAACTGTCCAGGCGATTGGAGAACACAAAGACGTCCGCACCAAAGCCACCGGTGAGGGTGTCCATGCCGGCACCGCCGTCGAGCTTGTCGTCGCCCGCGCCGCCACTGAGGCTGTCGTTACCCGCCAGGCCGAGCAGGGTGTCGGCCGAATCGCTACCCAGCAGCGAGTCGCTGGCGCTGGTGCCAGTGACCACGCGATTGAAGATGAAATGGCTGGCGGTCAGGGTGCTGGCGAAGTTGCCCGAGAGAATCAACTCGAAACGATTGCCGCTGGCGTCTGCATCGTAGTCCTTGATGTAGGTGCGGTCGCTGCTGGCGCTGTAGCTGACCTGCAGGGTGCCGCCACGGCCATTGCCTATGCCTGTGAAACCGAGGCCGGCGAGGTCGATCTTGTCCTGGGTGACGTCGAAGTCGGTGATGGTGTCATCGAAGCTTGTGGTTGCGTTGCGGTAACTGTCGGACTGAACGGGGAAACGGAACGTATCGGCACCGGTACCGCCGGTGAGTTTGTCAATGCCTGCACCCCCCACCAGAATGTCG